>DAINRZ010000058.1:0-11948 GCA_036741575.1 Kapaibacterium sp. (SeqCode) | reverse complement strand
TAAATATGTTATGGCTGAAGCATTTAAGACTTTTTTAGCACCATGTCGTTTTCCAATGGATCCTCGAAAATCAGGGACGCATCTTTATCGAGCAATTCCCTGACGATTCGGGTGTGCCTTGCTTTCTCTATCTTATCAATTTCACTTCGAGACTTAACGTTGATTCCTCTCAAACCAAAACTCCCGTTTTACAAAAAGTTAGTATAAAATGACTAATCAACAAAAATATCTAAAATAATACTAAATGCCAACAAAATTTATTCGGTCTGTAACCTATTTCATGCATGGGCAAATTTCTTTCTGGATATCTGCCGATATTTTGTATTCCTTCAGCGGTTCGAATTTCCTGATCCTGTTTTTTATATGATCGTAGCCTTTGCCAGCACCGTCAGCATTCTTTTCCCAGTAATTAGCTGCTGCTTCGCCCGATACTCCGCAGAATTGCCGTAGTATAAGCGCTGCCGAGAGGCCCGACTGGTGCCAGCCGTTCCAGCAATGCAGGTAAATAGGCCCAGCATTGGGTTCGTTAATATTCTCGTAAACCATCTTAAGCATCTTAGCGACGTCTTTATCGTTCGAAAGGCTGTTCTGCACATAATGCAGCTCATTATCGTTCACTTTGGCACGCATCTCTTTAGGGGCGTCCTTAAAATTCTTGGAATAGAGGTAAACGGCAAAATCGAATCCGTTAACGCAAAGGTTTTTCAGCCCTTCGTCGGGCAGGGGGTTCTGGTTGTCGCGTTTTTTATTTTTGTTATATACATTGTTTGCGCCGCCTCGGTAAGCCACTCCATGCAGTATCACCCTCATGTTGCGGGTGCCATAGAATGCTTCGTTGCCGTTGCCCCTGTTGTCGGTAATTTTTTCGCCAACGCATTCTTTGCCGAACAGCTTTTTGTAGTACCTGAACCGCTCGACGCTTGTTTTAAAATTCAATACTTTAATCGGTTCCTGCTTCCGTATAATCTTATCATCGGCAGGCATGATAACATAACCGAATAACATCATTGCCAAAATAATATTCCTGATTTTCATTTTGCCCTCTTTCAATATAACTGCTAAATTCAATTACACAATTTAATAAATTTGCGTTAATTTTTTGAATTACACTCATTATTTTCAACATATTATCAAGATTTTTGCTTAATAATTTTATTTATTGGAATTCGGAAATTAACTAAAAAAACATTTATGATTTGAAATCCATGGTAATACTCTCAGAATTACAACACAAACTTATTCCTTGAGCAGCCACACCCATCCTTTTCAATGAATTCCATTATCCGGAATGTCAGCCCTCTCTACCAATTTTTAACTATCAAATGTAATCTATGACAAAAAAATTTGTTTGGGCTAATCCAGAATATTAATGAGAATCAAAATGCAGTTTTAGTGCCTTATTGATCTACTCCACCAGCGGTTTAGAATCCATCGACTTTGAAAAACCAGAACCTGACTTATAAAAATCAACCTGTTTATTGCAATTTTCTGGATGATTGCGGCTTCGAACGCTGTTTATTGCTGTATTTCATTTCAAATTTATCCTTAGGAATATAGACTTCGTAATTCTCGTAACCTTTTCTGGCAGCATAAACAGTGTAAAAGAACTCGTAACCGCCTTTGCCGCCATATAGTTCGCCTACATTCACCTTTCCGCCTTCAATCGATTCTATTGCCATACCTTTCGAAGCAAGGGAGCAGGGGGTCAATTGGACGGAAATAGTCGTATCCTGGGCAATGGATTTAAAATATGAGGGCAGCTCAATTACTGTCCTGCCGGACTCGAGCTTGCCTTTGCCCCTGAAATAGATGCCTGCTTCGGGGCCTTCGATGCAAGTGTACTTAATTTTACGTGAAGCATCTTCCGGATCGTCGATAATAACCGATTTCGTCCCTTTGACCTAGAAATCGCCGTTTCCGTATATGCCGAGTTTCATGTCGTCGGCTTCGTCGAACAGCATAACAGCGCCTGCGTTCGGGTAGTCGCTTGCATGCGAAACGTAGACATTTGGAGTGCCGTTATAGCCTGTCAGCCAGATACCGCCGGAGCCCCTGTTCGAAGTACCGATTACGGCGATTTCGTCGCCGCTGTTATAAAGCTCGATGGCGCCGGAATTGCCGCCGTCGTGGCTAAGTAGCTTAGAGATATAATACTTGGGATTGTCGCCGCCTAAATATATAGCCCCTGCGTCATTGTCGTCATTGCCTACGTACACTTGCTTGTTACCGAAAAATACCTCTTCCTGAAGCTCGTCGTCGCCGACGGCATCCTTAATAATATGCCTGGATTTGACCGAGTCGTCGGCGATGACAGGATTGGGGTAATCGCCGCGCAGGCTGCCCCCTGCTTTACCGCCGAGCGGCACAGAGATATTCTTGGCAAGTTTCTCCTGAGTAACGGATTCATTGGCAATTTTCGATGTTGTAATTGAATTATCGGCAATCCACAGATTGGCTACCGGCCCGTTTGGGCTAGCCACCACGATGCTTCCGTCCGTACTTTGCACTCCCTGGATGCCTGTGCCGCCTGTAATCGTAGAACTAATATAAATCGTATCTTTCGACTGCTTTACGGTGGTACTCCCCTGACCTGCTAGGAATAACTGCCCTTTTATGCCGTTTATGCTGCTTACGGTATTCACGGTATTTTCGGCAGTAATAGCATAGATTGAATACGGAACCCCGGTGATTCTCCTGCGGGGAAGCATTTCCTCGCCTCCTGCTGTCACCGAGAGTTCGTATTCCCTGCTAAAATTCACGTTGGGCGGCAAGGGGCCAATATTCAGGTTAATCAGCCCGTTTTCAATTTTCATATTTTCGGATTGTTCGTAAACTGTCGAATTTGTTTGTGCATCGATGATTTTGATTTTTATTTGTTCATAGCCATTGAATAAATTTTTATCTTTGTCCCTTAATACTCCCTGGTAATTAAAATACCTTGGCGTTTGAGCCTGCAAAACCGCAGCGGCAGTAACGATTAGAACGAGAAATGTAATTAGCTTTTTCATGGGATTTTCTCTCCTGGCTTTATAATAGTTTTTTATTTTACAATTAAAAATTTATGGATGCTTACTGAATTAGCAGAAACTGCCTTAATAAAGTAAACTCCGGAAGGGTAAGCGTTTACATCGAACGATAAAATTGCTTCGCCGAAATTTTCCTGCAAATCATTTCTGCCCGATAGTACCGATCCACTAATATCGATGATTTCAACAGCAAAGATGTCATTGTCGATCAGTATAAGTTGCAGGATGCCGTTATCAATAATATTATGCAGGACAATCAGAGTTTGTTTTTCCGAATCATGCAGTTCTGCAGATAGCTGCAGCTCCATGCCTGTGTACCAAAACCCGTCGGCCAAGCTATAGTTTTTACCTGATGATAGCCCGGTTACAGGCTGGCCGAGTGAGCCATCCATACTGTAATTGCCGTTTTCGAAGCTCGTGCCCGCAGCCGATATCAAATGCCAGTTCATCATATTGCCCGCCAGTACTTTATCTGTTCCGCCGCTTTCCTGCGAAAGCACACAGCCCCCTGCAAGCGTGAATATGATTATAAATAAAAAGTGTTTCATAATATCACCTAATATCGTTAGAAGTAATTTCCTTTATTACGAATGAAAACCTGGTTGGGATACCGGATTATTACACCCGATATTTCTTTATTTAAATAATTAGTTATTATTACATTCATAAACAAATATTTTTTCGAAAAAGGCTTTGATTATCGTATCTTTGATAAATCGGCAAATGTCCCAATAATCAAAAACTATTAATGGGTAAAATTAAAAAAATTCCGTTGCATATTCAAATAATTGCCGCCTTAGTGCTCGGGGCTGCCTTCGGGAGCATTTTTCCTGTGGACAGGCAAGCGGTTACAGTAACTTATTCCAGAGATAACGAAGTATTTAAAAAGGAAGTGGCCGGCTGGGAAAAAATTACCGTTTTATATACCGGGAAAGCTGAAGATACAGCCAAAACAGCAATAGAATTTACCAAATCGCAAAAAGCTGATTTGATAAAATTGGCAAAAAGCCTTTCTGCTAACCAGCGCAAATCATTAGAGATTGAAATCGACTCCAGGGCAGGAGATAGAATTGAAAATATAAAATCCATCGAAAAGCAATCGACTATTGCAACCCTAATCAGGCCGGCTGGCGATTTATTCATCAACCTGCTAAGTTTTATGGCGATCCCCTTAGTTATTGCATCGCTGATAGTCGGCGCTGCCAGCCTTGGTGATATAAAGAAACTCGGCAGGATAGGAGGTAAGACTTTTGCGATTTACGTTGTTACTACAGCTCTTGCAATTACAATAGGATTATCTGTGGCCAATATATTCGAGCCAGGCAAAAAAGTGGACAGCGAATCGAAGGAAAAGATTATGAGTGAGTTCCAATCTGAGACATCAGAGAAAATCACTGAAGAAATAAAAATTGATATTGTAGATTTCTTCGTATCAATTGTTCCGAAAAATCCTGTTAAAGCAATGGCAGAAGGCAATATGCTCCAAATAGTCTTCTTTGCTGTTTTGTTTGGTATAATGATGACATTTATTGGGAAAGAAAGGGCCGACAGCCTGAATAACTTCTTCAGCGGCGTCAGCGATACGATGATTAAAATGGTTGATGTAATAATGCTGATAGCTCCGTTTGGTGTGTTTGCGCTAATTTCTTCGACAATTGCAGAATTCGGGTTCGAAATTATAACGACGATTATCTGGTATATCATTTCTGTATTATTGGGGCTTACCCTGCATACAGTAATAGTATATTCATTGCTGGTAAAGTCATTCGGCAAAATGAGCCCAATGTTCTTCTTTAAGGGAATGAGAAACGCCCAGGCTATTGCATTCAGCACAAGTTCCAGCGCCGCCACTCTGCCTGTGACGTTCGAATGTGTGGAAGAAAACCTGAAAGTACCAAAGCAAATAAGCGGATTCGTACTGCCGCTCGGAGCCACCATCAATATGGACGGCACAGCCCTCTACCAGGGAGTGGCGACTGTATTTATTGCTCAGGTTTACGGTATGGATTTGGATTTGACACAGCAACTCACTATAGTGTTAACGGCAGTGCTTGCTTCCATCGGTACTGCGCCCGTACCAGGTGTAGGTATAATAATGCTCATAATGATATTACAGTCAGTGAATGTACCAGCGGAAGGAATAGCCTTAATCATCGGTGTGGACAGGATACTCGATATGTGCAGGACGATAACGAACATCACAGGCGACGCAGCTTGTTCCGTTGCTGTTGCAGGCACCGAGAAAGTTCTGGGCAAATAGGGCTTAATCCCATATTGTGGGTTTAATTCCTCGAAGTTTACTCGATAATAGAATATTCTTCACAGATACCTCGAAGCTTTCATCGAGGTTGTTCACTTTATCCTCAGAGGCGATTTTGTAAATTTTTCCAGCTTATAAAATGAATTAATATAATGCGAACCGGGTACAGTCCTGCCTTTACCAAAATGGAGCGTTAGTTTTTGTTCGATCGTAAAAAATAAGTGTACAGGTATGTGAAAATCATTATCGATATCGAGGTTTGCGTGGCCGTTTAGTATAGATGTCGTCCTGACAAGGCTTTTCGGGTTATCAGCCTGGTTTGAAAGCTTAATGCTCCCCTGCGAAGTCTGGATTAATTGCACTCGTGTGCACCGGTGGCCGAGAGTATCGAGCTTTCGCTCGTGTTTGGTATAGAAATTCTGATTTATCAGTGGCACAGGCAATCCGTTTTCGGGAACAAAGTCGCTATATGACACAAGGGATGTTGCTTCCTGCCTGTTGCACGATGACCCGAACGGGAAAAACAAGTATGGCTGGAAAGCGCCTCCGGGATTGACAGCCGGGTGGATAGTATCTGCAATCCAAAATGAAAGCCTGTTGCCCAGCGAATCAATTGCAATACCGAACCTGCGCCCAAGCCAGGGGCTGTAGGTGGTTTCTGAGCTGTCGCCGCTCTGGTATTCCTTCGAATGGTATTCCTTCAGGGCCAGGCTGAGGTAAAACTCAGAATCTCCCTTTACCGAATCGCATCTGACAATCCAAACCTCATTGCGCTGTTTCCACAGGAATTCTCCGTAATCGATTGAGATACTGTCGTAAGCAGTAAGGCTATATTCCAATTCATCGCCCGTATAGAACTTATACTTGACGCAGAGCGTATCTTTACTCCTTTTTACAGGTAAATCCTCTTCCTGGCTTTGGTAACCGTACAAAGCCGCAGTTGCCGCCATAATCATTAATAAAATCCTATACATCTGCTTTTCCCCGCAATCAATAAATAAACAAAATTAAACAATTGCTTTCTAAGATAGTTTTATAAACGAAAAAGTTACAATTTGATTAAATGAGAATTATTTGACCGGATGATTTCTTCTTAGCTGATTTTGTTTTCCTTACTGTTTGCATCAAGATATTTTCAGCCTTTGTTATCTGCAATATGATCCCAGATGGTAGAACTTTTATTGAACTGTTTTTATTAAAATTGCTGACATCCATAATTTGCTTTTTTACTTTTTCGAAATCGGACTGTACGGTCTTTTTCAGGTCATGGCAGAACTGAATAATTAGTGTGGCACTGTTTTTCCTGAAAGCAGATATTGTATTGTAGTCGGGACGCAGGTTTCCGGTTAACCAAATAAGCTCGAGGTTAATATACAGCTCGTTTTCAAGTCTTTTTATTGAACTAATTCCGTTCATAAGGCCATAAAGCACTGTTTTTAGCATTGTAGCAGGTGAATAAGCCGGCCTGCCGATAGCGCCTGTGCCTTTGTATGAATATTTTGCATGGTATTTTTCGATGGTAATATCTATTAGTTTATCAAGAATGCGCACCGGATTGTCGGGGGCCACCATATCGTCCAGGCAGTTGAAAATCATCTCGTTATACCGGTCAACCGGGTTGATAAACATACTCTTTTCCTATTAATTTATGATTATGCTAATATATTGTTTTTTTTATGAATAACAAATAATATTTGAATAGACAAACAACTGCCTTTTTTAATAATCATCATTGCTGTTTTTTAAACTTAAAATCTGAAGTATTTATCCTCCTGCCCCCACGTTTCGAACAACTTTTCTTAAAAATTCAAAATTTTTCCTTAAATTATATTAATAATATTTAATAATTTCTTACAGGATTTTTTTATGAAATTTAGACCTTTACTACCTGTTTCTATGTTGATTGTACTTTTTTCGTTTGGGCAGCTATTTGCCCAGGACGGCAGCAAAATCAAATTTACGGGTAAAAACAGCACCAACGGAAGCAGTGTAACTATAGACAGTATTTATATCAGGAATATTTCCCAGGAAAAAGATTACATCCTGAGGGGCAGCACAGAATTCGACCTCGGGCAATTTACAGGAATTAATGAATCCCAGAATTCTTTAGGATTCTTTCTTGAATGTATGCAACCATTTTTTAGCAGCCAGTCCCGGATTTCATTCAGTACAGACGGGAACAGTACAATATATTTGTCTATATATTCTGCAACAGGGCATAAGATTGCCGGATATTCCGGCAATCCCGGCGCGGGCAGGCATACATTCAATTATAATTCAGGCTCTACAGGTAGCGGAGTTTATATCGTTAGCCTGACAAACGGCAAATCGATGGAATCAATGCTTTTAACCAAGATTTCAAGCGGAAACACTAACTTGGCGCCAACACTCGATTTAGCCTATTCTAATGTGATTCAGCCGAAAGAGGAAAACGATCAGATAATGGATCCAGGCGACGAATACTATTTCATCGGATATGCCAAAGGTTATAATAACTCGGCTATTTACAACATTGTACCCGTTGGTGGAGAGGATTATGAATTTATTTTTGTCCCAAAAGGTAATTCTGTTATCTCGGAAGATGCCCTGATACCTCTGACATTATTCCATGTCGAGGATTCCGACGGCGAAAAGCCCGGCAAAGGAGTCGAAGTTGCACTAGTATTCGGCCTCGATTCAAAAGTATATTTGTACCTGGCCAGCGAAGCTTTTGCCATGTGCTACGACGGCTCCTACACGATTAACAATAATAAAGTCAACCTTAAATTCGATTACGACGATTTTATTGTAAACACATCTGTTACAATCGATACTGCAAGCCTCCAGTTTACAATGCCTTTCAAGGTTTTCAATACAGATGCCGGCACTTCTAAATGGGAGAAACGATACCTGCCGCTGGAAGGCAAGCTAATCAACATGTTCAATGCCATCGCATCGAGCGGTGAGTATTCGCTTCAGGAGGCAGTCGATTTAGTTTATAATTATGCAGAAAAATACGAATCGCTTTATAATATGGTGGAAAAGAAAAAAGCAGACGAAGGGCAAACGGGCGAACCGGATTATATAACAATCGAAGCTGCTTATTCTAACGGCCTGATGATAAACTACAGCAACAGCCCGGATATTATAATCAGTTTCCTTAACTGGCTAAACCAGGGAGACAGGAAGCCTGTAATTGCAGGCACATTAGCTTCGGATCCGCGAGTGCACCTGAACTGCAAGCACCCAGGCAACGGACACGGCGATCCGATAAATAAAAGCGCTCTCTTCTTTGCTCCATTCGATGCCAAAGTACTGTCATTCTGGGCAGTTAACAGCCAGGGCCACCTATACCTGAATGAAATTTCGAGCGACCGCGGCTGGAAGGACATCGACAATGTGGAAGGGCAAATGGCATTACTCCAGAACAATGGTTATTCATGTACTTTCCTGAAAGATAACGAAGCAGACGTGAACAACCTGGTTTATGAACTGAAAAAGAATCCGGGGTATCTTTATATTTCCACTCACGGAATGGAGACAGGCCTGCTTATTACTGGCCCATATCTTTCGAACCGCGACCTTGTGAAAATCGACATGAAAAATCTGGAAACAAAATATCCCGGAATACTAACTTATGGCGGCGGAACGGTTAAAAAGCCTAAAACACTCGTCATCGGCTGCAACGGTACTGGGCTGAAACCTACTGATGTTTCCTACGGCTACGGTATTACTCCTAAATTCTGGGAATGGGCAGGCCAAAACGGAGTAGATATTAGCTCGAGTTTAGTTTTTATCGGTGCATGCCTGACCGACAAAACTCCAGACCTGCGCAATGCCATAAAAGCAAAAAATTACTTTGCATTTAATATTCCCGTTGATTCAAAGCTGTGCGGCTCCATAGCACAGTATTTTGCCAAAATGCTTACCAAACCCAGTTTTACCGGTGAAGAAGTTTATTATAATACTCTTAGGGTTTACAATCTGCAGCAGATGATTTACACAAATGATACCATGTTCCGTAATGCTATCCCGGTAGATGATCCGCCCCAGTTACAGACGTTTTTCAGGGGCTATGCAACTGGCAGCGACGGCGAAACATTAGAAATGCTGACAAATGGCTGGCTAAGCCAAAATAAAATCGACCCGGGAGTACTCTGGTGGCATATGTTTACAAGCAGGTGGGGCCAGGATGCATACGGTGGTGTATTAGGCGCTTATGATTGCTGGGAAAACTTTTGGAAAAATGGCGAAACAGGCGGCCTTGCCAATCCGGGCTGCCATAATAAAGCTTCCGGCAGGGCTCCCACACAGGAAGAGCTCGCTTATATGGCCTGGCTGCTTATTGCAGATACTAAATATATGCCAGGTTCGCTAAAAAAACTTGCAAGGTTTACATTGTATGACGGCAGGAACTGATTTCCTGCCAATGTTTTAGATTCCTGTGTAACCATACAGCAGCATTGCATAGGTAAGATTGTTGTACTAACCTTAACAGGTTCAAGATAAATTATTCGCTTTGCTGGTTTTAAAATATAAGGTAGTTATTACTCATATTTAATTACCTGCAATTAAAATTTTTAGTTTTGACAAATCTGGCAATTTGCCTTAAATTGCTTTTTCTTATTGTGAAAATTATTATGAATTATATTGATAAGGGAATAATATATGAACAATCATGAATGCGATGTTGCTGTTATCGGCTCCGGCCCCGGAGGATATGTTGCTGCCATCAGGGCTGCCCAACTTGGGCTGAATACTATTTGTATAGAGCGCGAACATATTGGCGGCATCTGCCTGAACTGGGGATGCATTCCCACAAAAGCATTGCTGAAAAACGCAGAATATATGAATTTTCTGAATCACGCAGGCGATTTCGGGTTCGAAATAAAAGAAGTTAATGTTAACTTCGGACAGGTAATAAAGCGCAGCCGCGATGTTGCCGACAAGATGTCGAACGGTGTGGCCTTCCTGTTCAAGAAGTACAAAGTCGGGCAGTTGAAAGGCTCTGGATCGATAAAATCAAAGGGTATCGTCGAAGTAAAGGATAAAGAAGGCAATACTACCGATACTATCAAAGCAAAGAATATATTAATTGCTACCGGGGCCAGGCCAAGGATGATACCTGGAATTGAAGTGGACAACAAGAAAATAATTACGAGCAAAGAAGCGATGATCCAGAAGAAAGTGCCCGGTTCGATTATTATTATGGGTGCAGGCGCTATCGGAATCGAATTCGCATATTTCTTCAATGCTTACGGAACTAAAGTTACAGTAATAGAGATGCTGGAAAGGATTTTACCTGTCGAAGATGCCGAAGTATCTAAGGAACTCGAGCGCAACTACCGTAAAATGAAAATCGACCTATTGACAAGTACTAAAGTGCTCTCTGCCAAAGCCAAAGGCGAAGGTGTGGAAGTAGTTATCCAAAAGAAGGACGGCAAGGAAGAAACCCTGACAGCCGACCTGGCGCTCAATGCCATCGGAGTGCAGGCAAATATCGAAAATATTGGCCTCGAAACTGTCGGAGTCGAACTCGACAGGGGTTTCATCAAAGTGGATAAATACCTGAAGACAAACGTCGAAGGAATATATGCCATAGGGGACGTTGCCGGCCCGCCCTGGCTGGCCCACAAAGCCTCTGCCGAAGGAATTGTCTGCGTGGAGAATATTGCCGGCCACCACAACGAAGGAATGAAATACGACAATATTCCAGGGTGTACCTATTGCCAGCCCCAGGTGGCCAGCATAGGCCTGACGGAAGCCAAAGCCCGCGAAATGGGCTACGAAGTGAAGATCGGCAAATTCCCCTATACGGCCAACGGTAAAGCTCATGGTATCGGCGAAGCAAAAGGATTCATCAAAATGGTGTTCGAAGCTAAGCACGGCGAGATACTCGGCGCCCATATGATTGGCCCCGAAGTTACCGAAATGATCGGCGAAATTGGTGTGGCCCGTACTCTCGAAGCTACAGGGCCATATTTATTCAAGACAATTCACGCCCACCCCACTCTAAGCGAAGCAATTATGGAGGCGGCTGCACAGGCTTACGGCGAATCGGTAAACATCTGACAGGTTAAATTGTATTGATTATTTAGATACTTTTTTTAATGGCTGCTAAAAATATTTTAAAAAACATTTTAAAAAAATGATAGATTTAGCTAATTTTATATTTAGCAAAATGTAAATTATTTATTATTTTGCAAAATTAGCTGTGGCTAAAAAATGAATTGAATTGTGAAATGTATATAAAACAATTATTTAGGATGGGAAAATGATAAGTCAAGCAGTTCAGGATTATTTGAAGACTATTTACAAGCTTCAGAAAAACAGCCCTGTGCCAACCACAGACATTGCAAGAGATTTGGATGTATCCGGGGCATCTGTAACAGGTATGCTAAAACGCCTCTCGGGTATGGGCCTTGTTGATTACAATTCGTACAAAGGCGTTATGCTTACCGATAAGGGAGTAAAATTAGCATTGCATATTATAAGGCACCACAGGCTGCTGGAGCTTTACCTTAAGGAAATGTTAGGTTTCTCACTGGATAAAGTACACGACGAAGCATGCAGGCTCGAACATTATATTTCAGAAGAATTCAGCGATAAAATTGACGATATGCTGGGCAATCCGATGTTCGACCCACACGGCCATCCTATTCCTACTAAGGAAGGAAAAATTT
>DAINRZ010000057.1:0-11976 GCA_036741575.1 Kapaibacterium sp. (SeqCode) | reverse complement strand
TTACCGATTAGCTATTATGTCCTACGACACAGTAAATCAAATAGTAAACAGATATGATAGCAATAAGCTTAAGGGATTTGCAGAGATATTGACTCCCCCTCCGGAATTCTCCTGTTAATTGTTCTTCAGTTCAAAATTCACAATATTCAAGTCATACATTAATTTATTTGTGTGAATATGAAGCAATTTGATTTCAAGAGATATGTATTACTTTAATCAGGATTAGTTTTATCTCTTGATTAACAATTTATTACTACTATAAAATTAAAAATTAATTGGAGAAATTCATTATGAAATTTATTTTATTGCCTGCAATATTATTACTGTCTTTGATTGTCAATCCATTGTCTGGCAAGGATCAGGATACACTAAAAACCTACAGGTTAGGGGAAATTGAAATTAAGGATAAAAAAGAAGAAAAAAGCGTTCTAAAAAAATCGACAATAACTGAACTCCCTTATTATAAAATTCAGAATTCTGATGTTATTTCTTTATCCGAATTACAATACCTGCTTCCTTCGGCTAATGTCAGAACCAATTCACGGGGCGAATCGATGCTGTTTGTCCGCGGTGCCGGCGAAAGGCAATTGGGTTTGTTTTTTGACGGTGTGTCGATGAATATTCCCTGGGATAACCGGCTCGACCTAACTTTTGTTCCTGCTGATATCATCGGGAATATCAGGATAAATAAATCATCTAATTCAATTTTTTACGGCGCTAATGTTTTAGGTGGCGCAATAAGCATAGCAACACTCGAAAGAACAAATCCGGGTTATGGTCTTACCGTAAAATTACAGGCAGGCGACGGTAACAGTAAAAACATGTCGATTTTACACGACGGAAAAATCGGTAACTTCAATTATATAGCCAATATATCGTACCTGATGACTGATGGAATTATTCTGTCGGCAAATGCTCCCGACAGCATGGGCAACCAGGGAAATAGTTCATCGCTGCGCTCGAATACGGACCAGGAAAGGCTAAATACATATCTAAGGGGTGAGTACAAATTCGGGAACTCGACTACTTTGGGTTTATCATTCTCTTATACATCACAGAATAAGGGCGTCGCTCCGGAAACCTATGCCGGCGAGGACGCAAGATTCTGGAGATTTCCAGAAAGAGACAGGATGATTATTGCTATAAACGGCGAGCATGTTTTTTCTGAGGATTTTTTACTGAAAGCTACATTTTGGTACGATATGTTTACTCAGCAGATTAATGCATATAAGTCTTTTAGCTACACAGAAATAGATGAAACTCAGAATGACGATGACAAAACTATGGGTACAAGATTATCATTAAATTATTTTTTAAATAGCGAAAACAGGTTGTCTTTTGTTTTGAACGGCTTTCTGACGGCTCACAACCAAAGCAAAAATGAAGGAGTAAAAACGGAATTCTCACAGAATACCATGAGCACCGGATTGGAATATATGGGCAGCTTTGGTAATCTTGAAATTGGCGCCGGCGCCGGTTTCGATTACAACGAGACGCCCAAAACAGGATTGTTTACCGAAGCCGAAGGCGAATCAAAAAGTGATTTTGCTGGTTTTTTATCGCTTAAATATGCTTTAACCGATGAGATGGCAGTAGCTGCGGGTGCAAGCAGAAGAACACGCTTCCCAACGATGAGAGAGCAATATGATGAAGCTATAGGTTCGTTTATTACAAACCCAGGCTTGAAACCTGAGACCGGTTTACTGGCGGATTTGGGCTTTATTTACTCAATTGAAAACCTTACCTTAAAATTAACCGGTTTTTACAATTCTTACGAAGGATTGATTGAAAGAATCAGGCTTAGTAAAGAACAGGACTCACTCCGCCGCAGAATGAGGGTTAATTATTCCGACGCTTCGATAGCCGGTATTGACTTCAACATCTCATACAGCCCCATCGATAATTTTCTCGTCGAGGGATTCTTTACATGGATGTCCATCGAGGCAGAGCAGGACGGTAATGAAATAGAACACCTGGTTCAGAAACCGGAAGCATTGGGCGGACTGTCGCTGAGCTATAAATTTGATTTTGGATTGAAACCACAATTCGAAATTGAATATACAGGAAGACAATTTGACAGCGATCCTGAAACAAATGGAGGATTTCTTGAATTAGAACCTGCCCTGATACTAAATTTCAGGCTTGGTTATGCTTTTAATATCTCCGGCTTTGCTTATTCCGAGGTTTTTGTCAGGCTGAACAACATTTTAGACGAATACAAACTTTCGCAATGGGGTTTACCTATGGCAGGCAGGACTTTATATGCGGGCGTAACAGTAAGGCTCTGACAAAAAATCAGTTATATTTTTATATTAAACATCCTTCCCAAAACCGGGAGGGATGTTTTGTTTTATATGCCTGTTTTTTCTGATTTATTCGGCAAACTTTATTAATTTTGCTCATTAACTATGATTAACTAAAGGAAAAATGGCTCGAAACGCTAAGAATGAAAATTTAACAATCGGGGAAAAGTTAAACAAAGCATTTACTTATCTGATTATTTTCCTTTTTCTAATTGCCATGCCTGTTTATGTCCTTTACGATATTATAGTTGCACCTATAGTCAAGGATTTAAAATCAGTAAAAATCGAGAAAGAGGATTTCCTGGGTATTGATTTACAGGAAAACAGTTTCGATATCGACTCGGCAGGTTTAAAGCAGGATTCAATACCGGCCGTTGCCGCTGCAAAAGATACACTGATTCATGTTCATCACCAGATAAGAGGTGAAAATGACGAAACTCCCGATAGTAAGAATTCCGGTTTGGAAAAGTGGATTATATTCAATAAAAAAATTTCGGCTATACCCAGGCTCATCGAGCGACGCGAAAAAGACAGGCAACTCGAACGGGCCCTCGATTCAGTTGCACGATACAACCGGAAGTTTTCGGGAAAGCTCAGAGGCGATAGAGTAACAGTTTTAATTACAGGGCTCGACTCCCGGCTAGGGAGCAACACTTCGCATGCTGATGCAAATCACTTACTGCTTATTTATCCTGAAACCGGTTTTATTCAAATAATATCCATTCCCAGAGGTACTTATGCCGACGCCGGGCATATCGATACATCCGAAAATTACCTTGCAAACGTAAGGTCGAACAGGGGCCACAGGATTTATATGAGCGAGGTTGCCAGGATTGCGGGAACCGGCAAAATTGACTACTTTGTTGAATTTGGTTTTTCTCAGGCCATCGGCCTGATGGAACTGCTTGGTTATAAATCTAATGCAGTGCAAATGCTTAGGATGCTCCGCCACAGGAAATCATTCAGCGGAGGCGATGTACAGCGCTGCTATAACCAGGGACAGTTTATCAGGCAAATGATCCTTGGATTCTTCCCAATCGTCGATGGCGTTTCAGGTGATATCATGATTAGGGCGGCGCTATACCTGGTCAGGACCGACCTGGATTTTTCATCAGTTAAGCAGATAATTCAAAAACTGAGAGACAAGGGATTCCCAAGAGGCAGAAACGATGTTACCGTTACGATTAAGCCTCAGTATAGGGCTGTCACAAACGAATACGATTTTACTAACGATATTTCGTGCGATTCGCTGTACAGAAGGCTGTCTGAATTTGCAACTAAAATCGGGCTTAAAGAAAAAGCTAACGATGCAGCCTCGCATTCCGAGGATGTTTACAGAAAGCTGAATACTCTCCTGAAAGAAATAAGCAAGCTACATAATGAAAAAATTGCAGAGATACTCGAAAGGTTATTTGAACAAAGAATTTGGTACCAGGTTCTCGACAAATCCAAAAGAGCGGAAGCAAGGGACAGAATAGGTGAAATGCTGATAAAATCTTATAAATCAATCGGCAGAAAATCAGATGCGGAAAAGGTTAAAATTGAGTTGGAGGATGATATTGAATTAATGAACAAACCTGATAAACCTAAAGATTCAGACGGTTAATCTAATGCTTTCTTTAGAAGTTAAACTGATTATCGCCTGAACAATGAATTTATAGCAAAAACCAGGTATCCGAATGCAACAAGCGCCTGGAAGAAAATCGAAAAATAATCCCCTGCGGCAATAAAATAATAAAGCCCCCATATACTGTATGCCGAGAGTGCCAGTTCTAAGGCAGCAATTATAATTCGCTTCAAGCTAATAATTTCTCTGGTAATATTTCCTCTGCTTTTTGGTGTCCTTACAAAAGGAGACCGGATACCTGCAAGGCCCTCGAAAAATGCGAATGTATTACTGATTGAAATGCCGGACACACCTGAGAGGAACAATGGAAAAACTAATGCCCTTTTAAGCAGGATTCCTGGAGCTTTTTTATTAATAAATACAAAAGTTAGGAATGCAGTCAGGAGTGCTAACAGGAACACAGGCATTATATTTACTAAGGCTGAGTATTCTTTGGTGTTCTTAAGTAATTGGTAAACGGGTATATTAAGAACGGTTACAATAAGGATCAAAGGGAATACAATATTAGATGTCAGGCGTAATAATACATCTGCTTTCCTTTTCAATGAGATATTCGATTTAATTAAAGTAACAGCACATTTTGAAAGAACCTCCGTAACTCCTTTTGTCCAACGGAATTGTTGTGTTTTAAAATTATTTAAGGAATATGGTAATTCTGCTGAGGAAAGATATTCGCTGAAGAATTTTCCTTTCCATCCTTTTAATTGGGCCCTGATTGAAAGATCGAGGTCCTCGGCTAGAGTATCAGCCATCCAACCGCTTGCTTCTTCGATACATCTTCGGCGCCATACCCCCGAAGACCCGTCGAAACTTATTAACATGCCGTTTTCGCTCCTGGGCTTCTGTGCTACAAAGAAATGCGATTTCAGCCGTAAATCCTGAAGGTATGCTATAACTGATTCATTCGCATTGCGATGCCGCCACGACGTTTGAATAAAACCTGTATCACTTTTTTTGAAATAGGGGATTATCTTCTTCAGGAAATCAGGCTGCGGCAAAAAATCTGCGTCGAATATAGCAACAAACTCACCTTTAGCCGTTTTCAATCCGTTATCGAGCGCGCCTGCTTTGAATCCCTGCCTGCAATCCCTATGAATCAATTCAATGTCGATGCCCTTATTTCTAAAATCTTCGACAATATTGCTTACCATTAGAGTTGTATCATCAGTCGAGTCGTCGAGAACCTGTATTTGCAGCCTGTCCCGGGGATAATCCAATTGCCTGCAGGCTTCCAGCAAACCGCTTGCTACAGAGCCTTCGTTGTATAGCGGTATTTGAACAGTAACAAACGGCCAATCGAAGTCTGAAACCTCACTATTTATTACTATTCTTTCTTTCTTTAATGACAAGAGATAGAGTAACAGGTTCTGGATACTGAAAACTAAGATTATCGCAAGAGATAAAACGTAAATTACTATCAGGATCATTTCTCTTAATAGAAAATAAAAAAAGGGAGCAAAATTGCTCCCTGATTTAAATAACAGAAAGTATTTTTCTTGTTATTGAGCAGGTTTCTGCTGGTCTGCAGGAGCGGGCTGTTCTGCCGGTGCGGGAGCGGACTGTTCTGCCGGTGCGGGCTGAGCCTGTTCATTCTGTGCCGGTGCTGCCTGTTCCTGTTTAGGTTCTTCTTTTGGTTCTTCCTTTTTGCAGGATGTTACACCAAATGTAAATGCTGCAATTGTGAGGATTGCAAAAAGTTTTTTAAAGTTCATGTTAAAACCCCAAAAAATTAATAAAAAATATAAAAACACATTACAAGATGTGCCAACTTAACAAGATTTTTTTTCAGAATAAAGATAAATCTTTTGTTTCATTAATTATGAAAAAAAATTAATAAATCTTTAATTTGTTATAATTCTTCATAATACATTTAATCTCAATGGTTTACCAACCAGAAACTACTGCAAACAAAACATCGGCAGCAATCTGGTTTATTGCGGTCGAAATCGCCAAATCGCGCGCCGTTGCTGCATTAGCTATTTGGAAGTTGCCGAAGTTAGGAAATGACTTTTTCCAGATTAGCTTCTTTTTTACGTTGTCGTAGTATTCTGCCTCGCAAGTTACAACTATCTTGCGCTCGGTTTCCACCTGCCCTGGATTGACGGCTATGGTCTCTTCCCTGATGCTGATAATGGAGACGCTTAATCGGGCGTCGCCGGCTTTTTCTGCTACTGAAAGAGACCCGTCGTTCCTGAACTCCTCAATCAATTTCTGGTAAAGCGATTCCCTGTATTTTGGATTTCCGAATCCGCTGTTGTCCTTGACGGAAGCGATGAAAATTGACTTGAGGTGCGATGGGATATTACCGCCCGTGAAACTGTAACAGCCGGCAAATAGAACAGGCACTACAAATATTATTATTATTTTCTTGACGGAAGCGTTCATAATAATAATCCCGAAAGAAACGGATTTGTAGCCTTTTCATAACCGACTGTTGTTCTTGGGCCGTGGCCGGGAAATAATATATAATCATCAGCGAGAGCCAATATTTTATTATTGATGGAATTGAGAATTTGTTGCTCGTTGCCGCCGGGCAGGTCAATTCTTCCAACGCTGCCCCTGAAAATTGTATCTCCTGTAAAACATAGTTTCTTGTTGTGTATGGTAAACGATACGCTGCCTTCTGTGTGGCCGGGCGTATGGATTACTTCTACGATCATATCCCCGCAAAGTATTGTATCCCCATGTTTCAGGTAACCATCGGGCGTAACAGGGTCAACTTCGAAAGGTAACGCAATTGATGCATGTTTCATTGGATCGAGCAGGCGGTATTCATCGTCCTTGTGCACGTAAACCGGAATGCCTGCAACCTCTTTTAGTTCGGAAGCATCCATAATATGGTCAAAATGCGAATGTGTAAGCAGCAGAGCCTCGATCTTGAAATCCTTTTCATAAGATAATTCAAGTATTGCATCGCAGCTGTCCGGCGGACAATCTATCAACAGAGCCGTTTTGGTAAACTCATCTATTAAAATATAACAATTTGTTGCGAGCGGCCCGCATTCCAGAGGTATTACTTCCATAGTTTCCGTAATTAATACTTAATAAAAATCCAAATATAAGATGAATTTCGGAAATTGCTATTGTAATTTATTAGAGATATTGTTTCAGCCGAGCGGTTTTTTTTCGTTCGGGCTGGAATTATTTTCGGTATTGCCTTTATACTCCGGTGGTAAATTATCGCTATCTGGAGAGGTATTATTCGAAATATCTGGTTTATCTGATGAAATATCAATATTAGTAGCTGAATCTACTACTACAGTACCGGGTGTGCTTAAAGCCTGTTGCTTCATTTTATCATAAGAATCGGCTGTATCCCTAGTGCTCTGGTTAACGGTTGTGTTAATTTCCTGATTTATAGAGTTCATTTGTTTATTGAACTGTGCCTGGGCATCGCGCACTTTCTTCATGCCCTTGCCAAACATCTGGGCTATTTCGGGCAGTTTTTGCGGACCGAAAAGCACGATAACAGCTAGAATAATCAGTAATAATTCGCCGCCGCCGACATCGAACATACGTTAACCTGATAATAATTAATTATTAGATTTTGGCTCTTCGATTTTCTTATTTTCATCGGCTTCTTCGACTGTAGATGCCTTCTTGAATTCCTTAATCCCCGAGCCGAGGCCTTTCATTAGTTCAGGTATCTTCCTGCCGCCAAACAACAGCGCAATACCTGCAATTATTAATAAAAGCTCCGGAACGCCAAGTGAATGAAACATATTTCACCTTTATAATATTATTTAAAATTATCTTTTAATGATTCAAAAATAAAAATCCCGTCGCTGCAGCCGAGTTCTAAATCGCTGTATCTTTCGGGATGGGGCATCATACCCAGTACATTACCTTTTTTATTAACTATACCTGCTATATTATTAATCGAACCGTTCGGGTTGCTGCTTTCGTCGATTATACCTTCCGGGTTGCAATATTTAAAGATAATCCTGCCATCTGATTCCATTTCGTCAATAAGATCCTGCCCTGCAAAGTAATTGCCTTCATTGTGGGCTATCGGTACCCGCAGTGCTTTGTTTTCGGGAATCGCCGATGTAAAGGCAGTATTCCTGTTTACAGGGGCTAAGTAAATATCGCGGCAAATAAAATTAAGCGATGAATTGCGCAGCAATGCTCCCGGAAGCAATCCGGATTCGGAAAGTATCTGAAAACCGTTGCAAATACCTATAACATATCCCCCTTTGCCGGCAAATTCTATCACTTCCTTCATAATAGGTGAAAATCTCGATATGGCTCCGCAGCGTAGGTAATCTCCATAAGAGAAGCCGCCCGGAAGGATAATGCAGTCAATATCCGAAGGAATACAGGTGTCTTTGTGCCATAAATATTCAGCCTTGCAGCCGGCATTAGCCGAGGCTGCATACCAGGCATCGTGGTCGCAGTTTGAGCCGGGGAAAACAACAATACCGTATTTCATAGAGCTTCCGTCCATTATATTATGTTAATGCTGAAATCTTCGATTATAGGATTAGCTATAAGCTTGCGGCATGCGTCTTCAACCTGCAGGAGTGCTTTTTCGGGGCTCTCGGCCTCGACGCTCAGCTCAACATATTTGCCAATCCTGACGCTGCCTATATCCGGAAAGTCGATTGTGTGCAAGGCCTGTTCCACGGTTTTGCCCTGTACGTCGAGAATACCTTTCCTGAGTGAAATTTTAACTTCCGCCTTAAAATTTGCCATTATTGACCTTTAATATTTAAATCATTAATTATTATTTCCAAACTTAATAAATTTTTTCGGATTTTATATATCGAGCAGGCTTTTATCTGAATCCTCACTTTCGTCTATATCGTCAGGAGCTTCCCTTGTTTGCTTCAGCCACATTACAAAATGCCTGACAGAGCTTGCCAGGACAATAAACATCAAGAACGGGAATATCAACAATCCTTTCGTTACTATACAGGCAACCAGGCCTATTATGAATATTACAGAGACCACAGGCCTTTTCACGATCGACTTTTTTGTAGGCCTGGGCAAATTGTCGAACCTGATATTAGAGACCATTACCAGGCTGGTAATAACCGAAACTGCTGTCAAAGCATAGATATTGTAGTTTTCGGGCAGGAAACCGTCCAGGTGGAAGAAAACAATATAGGATACAATCAACAGAGCGCCCGAAGGAATAGGCATACCACGAAAATAAAGTTTGTCTTCGAAGCCGGTCATCTGAACGTTAAACCTGGCAAGCCTGACAACTCCAGCAAGCGCAGGAAACGAAGATATCAAAATACCCATATTGTCATATTTAAAGAAGAACACCTGGTAAAGCATGAATGCCGGGGCAATGCCAAACGATACTGCGTCGCACAGAGAATCAAGCTCCGCGCCCAGTTCACTTGTGGATTTAAGCAAACGGGCCACTACGCCGTCGAGAGAATCGAATACAGCTGCAGCAAGGATAAATAATGCTCCTCGTTGGAAATCATTGTGAGAAATATAAATGATAGCGGTAAATCCCATAAAAATATTCATCAGGGTAAACAAGTTGGGTACAATCGACCTTGTTATTCTTATCTTCATTTCTCGATGTTATTCATTAATCCGCTATTTAATTATCGTGAATAACGAAATTACAAAATAATTCAGTAAAACCAATAATTATGTTAAATTTTGCTAACGGGTAATGTTATGACCTAATTGTCATGCAAACGAAAGGTTCTTACCGGTTAATTTTCCCAAGTCGGCGAAAAAGGATTTTTTGGGGACAAGCCTGCGGCTAACCGAATCCTGAACCTGCTTGCTGATTGTTCCACTTTTGATAACCTGCCTGCCGGCTTCCCTTGCAGCATTAAAAACATCGTCCACTGAGCTCCCGGTATCTTTTAGTGCAATTAAAGCATTGATATGGGGCCTAAGCAGTGCACCTGAAAAATCCCTGGCAAATAAGTTGCTCAGTGAATGAAAATGGCCGGTTATGAGTTCGAAATTATCCAGGTCGTATAAATCGCAGGTTGCCACCAGGGATAATTTGCCAGTGAAACCGTTACTGGAACTGAAATTTTCGCCAAGGTTGAAAAGGGGCTCCATCCTGTCGAGCATATGCTTCATTCTGGGAACAATTCCATCGTAATAGTTAGGGGTGGCAAATACCCATATATCCGATTCACGGAATTTCGGATAAAGCATATTCATGTCGTCGTCGCAATAGCAATGCCCTTCGGTAACAAATTCCGGGTCGTTGGTACACTCCCTGCAAGGTAAAATATTTAGCCTGTTAAGGTATATCAGTTCAGTTTCGGCTCCAGCCTCTGCCATGCCGTCCAGAAATGGATTCAATATCAGGGACGTATTTCCATAATCCTCATTGGGGCTTGCATTGAGCGCTAATACCTTCATCTATCAATCCCGATTATTAACAAAAAATATATTATAAAACGATATAAATCTTTATTAATTTTAATTACTGTTTATCTGATAATTGTCTATCCATTCTTTTATTTTATCTATCAGAGAACTCAGGTCTTTGTGCTGGCGCATAATAAGGTACTCATAATCTTCCTCTAGTTGTTTCCTCGATTCTTTGTCGAGTGTATCAATAGCTTTCCTGATTTCTGCTTTGATATCTTCTGTATCTTCTTCTGCTTCCAGTTCCCATTCCTCTTCTTCGCCCTCGATTTGCATTTTCACCTCATATGCCGAATCGAGAAGTATTTCCAATTCGTTGATGTCGAGTTCGGGATTATCCTCTTCGAAATCAATATTTTGTATTTTATTCTCAAGGATTTTTATTTCATTAATCAGGTTGTCCATTTGCTGCCTGTCCACCCTCCAATTGTCGCTAAACATATCATCATCATCTTCCTCTTCTTCGTCAAAATACTCCTCTTCATCATCGCCGTCCATTGCATCGTCGTTGTCGCTATCCTTTCTTAATGGTTTTCTGGAACCATAATCATACCTGTACTTACCAGTGCTTTCAAAGAAATTCGATTCTTCATCCTCGTCCTCCTCATCATCTTCGTCTTCTCCAGAAAAGAAACCGAGTACTTTGTCGTTGTCTTCTTCAGTTTCATCTCCATCGTAAAACCCGAAAAAATAAATCTCCTGATACATATCGCTTAGCATCAAATGCAAGCCTCTTAATAGCAACAGCCTTTCGGCGGGAGTGAATTCATAACTAATAAAACTTTTGCCCATAATTCCTCATTTCTTTTGTAATTCATTCGTATTTACGTTTCTTTAGCTCTATTATTTTTCATGAAAAATATTATTATCATATGTATTTGAAGGTAGGATAATATCTAAAGTAATATTGATTATTCATTATCGATTAATAATAACATATAACATAATAAATAAGTTTATAACTTATTCAAAATTATATCGTTAATTAAGGTAAACGTTCTTTGAAAACCAGGCACCGAAGATTAATTGTACTCGGAGAGGGACTTGAACCCTCACGAGCTTATCGCTCACAGGATTTTAAGTCCTGTGCGTCTACCACTTCCGCCATCCGAGCACGGTTGCAAAATTAACAAAAATTTTGTTACGGCGGAAAAAAAAAGAAAATTTTGAAAATTAATTAACTAATTCGTAACTATTAACAAGGGTATTGGAAAATGAACGTCTACTTAATACTGGATAGAATGAAAATAAGAATTGTCCCAAAATTTATAGAAGGGGAATCGAAATGAAAAAGTACTTTACAATAATGGCAATAGCGCTGGTGGGTGCCTTGGTTTCCGGCTGCGGATCAGCAGGCACTATCGACGATAACTTCGGTTACTCGAGGCCTGAAAGCAAACCCGAGCCGGTTAAATCAGAACCAAAGGCATCTTTGGCTGAAAAGGATATCCAGGTTGATAATTGGCAAAATCCCCTGGCCGGCGACAATTCGGTCGATAATGCCGTTGCAGGCTCTGCTGTTATGGCCGGCAATAATAACAATGTTGTTTATGTGCCTGTTATTGTTCCCTGGTGGTATGATTATTACGGATGGATGGGGTACCCTTCCTATAGATACCGCCATACTGGTATTTATATCGGTTTCGGGTACAACTATTGGAATGACTGGTATTCACCCTGGTGGGA
>DAINRZ010000056.1:0-12013 GCA_036741575.1 Kapaibacterium sp. (SeqCode) | reverse complement strand
GGTGATCAGCAGGGGCTGCGAATATTGATTGTTGACGATAACGCGACGGCACGCGGGGTACTGCTAGGCATGGCCGCTTCGTTCGGTTGGCAGGCCGAAGCCGCTGCTGGCGGCGAACAGGCCATAGAGTGCCTGGAGGCGGCCGAAGCGGCTGGCGAGCCATTCGATATCCTCTGTGTGGACTGGATCATGCCGGGGATGGATGGCTGGGAGGCTGTGCGCCGCATTCGGGAACGCCGGGGGCCGCATCTCCCGGCCATCCTGATGATTACGGCCCACGGACGTGAGTTGATCGAGGAACGGCTGCTGGTCCAACCGAAGATGCTCGATGGTTTCCTCGTCAAACCGGTTACCCCGTCGATGTTGTTTGATGCTGTGGCTCAGATCACCCACGGTGAATCGGCGTCTACCCCGGCGGATTCGCCGGTGCGATTTGATAGTCAGCTGGCTGGTCTACGTATCCTGCTGGTCGAAGATCATCCGCTCAACCAGCAGGTAGCGCAGGAGTTGCTCGTCCATGCCGGGGCCCATGTCGAAGTCGCCGCCAACGGCATGGAAGGTATTCGCAGTATTGAAGGGGCTCTGCTGCCGTTCGACAAATTCCGCCGGCTGGAATTCGACTTAAATTTAAAGAATTTATCGCGCGAAAACCTTAGTTTCCCAAAAGATCCGGCTTATAGTAAATTCCTGATAGTACCATCTGTGAAGTATGTTTTCGACAATGTAAGCTATGGTTTCTTTGCGCCGGTGGACGGCACAAGGTATAATATCGAACTGAAGGGTGCGCCCCCGCTTTCGGGCGATAGTTCGGGATTCTTTACAGTAAAATTCGATTATCGAAAATATTTCCGGGTGAGCGATTGGATGAGCCTTGCGTTAAGGGGATCTGCCGGCAAGAGTATCGGCGGCAAACCTCAAAGATTTTTCCTCGGCGGCACCGACAATTGGTTCAACAGGACATTCAGAAACGATTACCTTCCGTTCGACGAACCCGAGGATTTTGCTTTTATGGAATTTATTATGCCTATGCGTGGTGTCAGCGTCAATGAAAGAAACGGATCGCAGTATTTCCTGGCAAATGCTGAATTCAGGTTCCCAATAATCTATGCTTTCTTTCCAACGGCATTGCCAATAGCTTTCCAAAGCATGATGGGGGCAGTCTTTATTGATGCCGGCGGTGCATGGAGCGGGGATATCGGCGATTTTACGGCTGCACGCAAGAACTTATCCGAGAAATCAGTACCCAAAGACCTGCTGCTGAGCGCAGGCATAGGCCTAAGGAGTTATGTTTTGGGATTGCCGCTCAAGCTCGACGTTGCATGGCAATACCTCTACTGGAACTGGTCGGTGCCAAAGTATATGGTATCCCTCGGCTACGATTTCTGATTATTTTATCCTGATTATTATATTGCCCAGGATTGGGTCCGATGTATTGTGTGCCATAATACGGTCTATTATCTTCTGAGAGAGCACGGTATCGGCACTAATCAGTTTTAGGCCCGAGTTTGTAAATACATCCCGCGAAAGCACCATACCTTCGGTCATTTCTCTGAACTGTACCGCTCTTTCTCTTACGTCCGATTCGGCTATTCCTGCTATTGCAAGGTATTGCTCCAATAGCGTTACAGCACGTGCATCATAAAGCCTGTTTTCGTTTTTCCTCAGTTCATTTATTATTCTCTGTGGCTTGTATTGGGAATAAAACCTTGCTTCTTCGTAATCGAGGGCTACCCTGATAATCCTGGAGGCAAGCGGTATCTGCCATTTCATAAGTTTATCCGGGAATCCCGTGCCGTCGAAATTTTCATATATATGATAAACTATATTGGGCACTTGCTCGAGCCTTTTAATACCGGATACAATACTCCTTGCTACCACAGGCACCTGGTTCATGTGTGTGTGCGATGGCTGCCCGTCTATCATAACAGGCAACTTCAGCATATCGTCGGTCAGGTACATCCGGCCGGCATAACACAGCAAAGTACTAATTTCGATATATTTTATTTCTTCGTCGGCAACATCGAGTTTGCGGGCAATCCAAACCGAAGCGTCGGCAGCCCTTTTCAGCATTGCCGTTGCCGAAGGTATCCTGGCATGTATGAAATTTACACACAATTGCAGCATATCATGAATACTTTCCTCAATTTCTTCGGAGTATTCCTGTATCATATTGCCCTGTGCCGTAAGTTTGTTTTTCAGGTTGATATACTTTGTTGCAGTAATTAATCTAGCAACAAACTCTTCTGTTTCCACAGGATCCTGCAAATAATCATCGGCACCCGATTCGAGGGCAAACGAAATAAGATCTTTATCCTCTCTGTCAATTATAATAATGAAGTATGTATCTTTCAAAATTAAGTCTGATTTTATCTTCTCGCATAATTCCAATCCGCTGGCGCCTTCGAGGCGGGCACCGGCAATAACTATCAATGGTTTTTGTTCGGACGTCGTTTCCCAAGCATCATTTCCGTCCATACATTTTATAACGGTACAGTCGCTGAAAGCTGTGTTTATCATCGTCTCGAGTTTTTTTACCATCGAGAGCCCGGAGTCTGCTATAAGAAATTTCAGTTTGTTTTCCATGGCTATTAATATATATAATAATTTTTTATTCAGTTTTACTGTTAGGTTCCGAAATTAATTTTTTTGTGTCTAATTGCTTTACCAGGATGCTTACTCTCCTGTTCGAGATATCGAAAGGATTGCCCTGGTTGCGAAGCTTCATATCGGCAAAGCCGGTTACTTTTGTAATTTGCCCTTCCCACAGGTAGTTTTTCAGAACTCTCCTGGCCGCGTTTGCCCTGTCGCTCGAGAGTTCCCAGTTGGTATAAGCAGCATTTTTGCCATATTGCCTGCTGTCGGTATGCCCTTCTATTTCCACTTCGTTGGGCAGAGGGCTTATTTGCTCGGCAATTTTTTTCAGTATTCTCTCTGCTTCAGGGCTTATCTTGGCGCTGCCCACCTGGAAAAACATATCGTCTTTAGTTTCTATTAGTTCAATCCTCAGGCCTTCGGTTGTCATTTCAATTCTAATCGATGATAGTATTTCCTTGACATTGGGATTGTTGGCAAGTGTTTCTCTCAAGCCTTTTCTAATCTCCTCGCTGGCTTTTTCCACATTTTTTCTGTACCTGATACTGTCAATCTTTGCCTTTTCGAGCTTTTTCATATCATTTGAATCGACGAGTATAATTTTAGCCTTGTCTTTGTATTTGTCAATATCATCGGGGCTGCCGGCAAAACCAACCCCCCAGCCGATTTGCTCCTTAGTATCAGCAGGGGCCCTGCCTTCACCTTTGTCTTTTCCCTTGCCTTTTGCCCCTTTAATAATCAGGTTTATTTCGTCGGATTTCTGTATGGGTATCTTCTCGCCCGAAATGATATTAAAAGCGCCTGGGTCGTTGAAATATTCCGAAATAGCTTTCTTTGTAGATTCGTTGGAAGCGGCGAGAATCCACATGACGATAAAAAACGCCATCATGGCCGTAACGAAGTCGGCATAGGCCACTTTCCATGCCCCGCCGTGGTGGCCATGGCCGCCTTTTTTAATCTTCTTAATAATTATCGGCTGCTCTTTATGAGAGTGCCCTGATTCCTCATCGGCCATATAATATATCTCCGTTGGTGTTTTTCATTGATAATACCTATTTTTTAATGGCTTCTTCCGTTTCCTTGAACGAAGGCCTGCTATCGAGGTCGATTGAGCGCCTGCCGTATTCGATGGCAACTGCCGCAGGGGCGCCTTTGGCGAACGAAAGCAGCGCAGCCTTGATAACCAGCATATATTTACCTTCTTTTAATGCGTTATTGCCCATTGCTTTAGCAATTGGCCCAATTACTCCGTAAGACATCAACACGCCGAAGAATGTACCTACGAGTGCCGCTGCAACACTTTTGCCGACTGCTTCGGCGCCATCGTTAATATGCCCCATAGTAATGATGATGCCCAATACCGCAGCAACTATACCAAGTCCGGGGAAAGCGTCGGCAACAGTGGATACAGCCGCCGGCGGCGCTTCTTCTTCTTCGTGCAGCACTTCAAGGTCGATATCCATCAGCTCTTCAAGGTCGTGTGCGGGCACACCTCCGCTAAGCACGACTTTCAGCGTATCGCAAAGGAATTCCACGCCGTGGTGGTTTGCCAGGAATGAAGGATATTTAGATATAATCGAGCTTTGTTCTGGATTTTCTACATGAGCTTCCAGGGCAATCAGGCCTTCGCGCTTTGCAAACTGAAAAAGTTCATATAATAGTTTGAGCAAATCCAAATAGGATTGTTTATTCACTTTTGGGCCTTTAAGGGCGCCTATCATGCCTGCGATGACGTTTTTCACTACCGATAATGGATTGGCAACGAGTAAAGAGCCTATTGCTGCACCTCCGATGATTATAAACTCATTGATCTGTATCAGGACTCCTATCTGGCCTCCATGCATCATATAGCCCACCAAAAGGCTTATAAATACCAGGGCGATTCCTATAATTACGAACATTAATCGCTTCCTTTGTAATTTATTTTAAAATTCTCAATTTTTTCCTTTATATTTTCATTGCCCGGCTCAATAGTCAGTGCTTTTTGCCATGCTTCCAGGGCCTTTTCATTTTCATCCAGTTTTAAATATATATCGCCCAGGTGATCGTATATCTCTGCACTGCTGCCACCTTTTTCCAAGGCTTTCAAAACATACTCGAGTGCGGCCTTATAATTACCCATTCTGTATTGTATCCAGGCATATGTATCTAAATAGGATGGCATGGCAGGCTCTTTGGCAAGGGCTGTTTCAATCATTGCGAGAGCTTTTTCGAGTTGTATTCCCTGAACGGACAGAGAGTAGGCAAAATTATTATTAACTAACGGGTCTTTTGGGTTGAGCTTGAGGGCTATTTCGTAAATTTTGTTGGAACTATCGGCCATCCCGGCTTTGTCGTACATTATTCCTAATTGTACCATCAGGTCGAAACTCATTTTATCTCTTTGCAGCGCTTCTGTCAATATATCAATCGCTTTTCGGGTATTGCCGCTTTCATCGCAGGCAAACGACAAATAAAGCGCAAACCTGTTATCTTCGGGGAATTTTTGATAGTATTTTTCGAGCAGTTCGATGCTTTGAGGCAGCCATCTCGAGGTTATATAATAACTGCCGATTTCGAGCGGCGAATCGGATGTGGAATCTGTAAGGTTGAGGTAGCGCCCAAAGAAAGCGTTTGCCTTTAGAGTATCTTTTATCCTTACTGCCAGGTAGCCGGCCGCCCTGTTGATTTCCGGATTCAAATAGAACCTGTTATCGAGCCTGGCAAGGTAAGCAGGTATGTAATCATAGACTTCTGCCGAACTATCCAGATTATAATAAATGCCGGCTATATTCAGGATATCTTCAATTTCTCCCGGAGAAAGCTCTTTTTCAATTTTATCGAGGAAGCTGCCGATTTTATCATATTTCTTTTTCGATGAATACTCCTCGATAATCAATTCGGCATACCTGTCCTTTACTTCGGCATACTTGTACAGCTTTTCTAAAGCCGATTCATATTTATCTTCGAGTTTCAGCTTTTTGTATAGTCCGGCTAGCCTCATCAGCAGGTTAGGCTCTTCGCCTTCTATCAGTAAGCTTTCGTAAATCTCGACTGCTTTTTCACTGTTATTACCAAATTCATAGGTATTAGCAAGTTTGATTTTGTTTTCGATACTGCCATCGAGCTTGCACAGGTATTCCATTACTTTCTGTGCTTCGGTATAGTTCATATCATAAATATCAAGGCTGCCGAGCAGTTCGAGGCCCGAAATCAGGCCGGGCTGAATACTTAGGGCTTTCAGTACATATTCCCGGGCCAGGTTGTATTTTCTCATCTGATAATAATTGCTTGCTATCAGGCTGAGAATGGCAGCAGAGGAGTCGTACTTAAGGGCCTGCTGGTATTCGAGTATTGCTTCTGCATATTTACCCTGCTGGTTCAGAGTGGAAGCCGATATAACATATTCTTTTGCGGCTGCCTTTGCCCAGGCCGTATCGGCAGGCGAAGGCTCGTTGCCGGCTTCTTTTATCAACTCGAAAAATTCTCTGTCTTCATCGCCAGGGGCTGGCGTCCGGAGCGCACTTTGGGGCGAGGAACAGGAATAAATAAACAGCCAGCATAGGGCCGGTAATATCCATATTACTCCTGTCTTCGATTCCTTCATCTTTACCTTATCAGGCTTATTCATCATTATATCAATCAAATCAGCAAGTTAACAAAATTTATCATATATAGGAATCAAACATAAACTATGCCAAAAACATATATACAATAAACATAGCCGGCGCTCCGCTGCCGAATGCGAACCTGCCTGATTAATATATTATCGGTAAATATTTCCGTTTCTTCATTTATTTCTGATTGTTATTTTATTATTTAATAATTTTGAATTTTTTATAAACGAAAAAGTCGATAAATGAAAAGGTTATTACTGACATCTGCTTTGCCTTACGCAAACGGTTATATACATTTGGGGCACTGTGCCGGGGCCTATCTGCCTGCGGATATTTATGCCCGCTATTCACGCCTTGCCGGCAAAAACGTATTGTATGTGTGCGGCTCCGACGAGCATGGTGTTGCTATTACTATTGCTGCCGACAAAGAAAAGGTGACTCCGGGGCAGATCATTGATAAATACCACGCTGCTAATAAAGAGGCTTTCGAAAAATTCGGAATGTCGTTCGATATTTATTCAAGGACTTCAACAGCACAACACCATAGAACAGCCAAGGAATTTTTTGCCGATTTCCTGGCAAAAGGCCTGCTGGCCGAAAAAGAAGAAGACCAATTCTACGACTCGCGTGCCAATATGTTCCTGCCCGACAGGTATGTGGAGGGAACATGCCCCAACTGCGGCTACGACCATGCAAGGGGCGACCAGTGCGATAGCTGCGGCGCCTACTATGACCAATTAGACCTGAAAAATCCCAGAAGCCTCGTTTCCGGCGAAAAGCCAGAAGTAAGAAAAACCACTCATTGGTATATGAAATTCAATGAATTACAGCCATTCCTGGAAAGTTATATTGAAAGCCATGCAAAGGAATGGAAGGACAATGTGATACAACAAACACGCAGCTGGCTAAAGCAGGGCCTTGCCCCAAGGGCAATTACCCGGGATTTAGACTGGGGTGTGAAGCTTGACGGTATCGAGGGCCTGCCGGCTGATAAAGCCAGGGGCAAAGCCCTTTATGTGTGGTTCGACGCGGTTTTGGGTTATATATCCATTACAAAAGAATATACCGAAAATACAGGGCTGCCGGATTCGTGGAAAGAATGGTGGCAGTCAGCCGGCACTGAGTATATCGCTTTTATTGGCAAGGATAACATCGTATTCCATACTTTGATATTTCCCGCTATGCTTCATGCGCGCGGCAATGGTTACATTCTACCCGAAAATGTCCCTGCCAACGAATTCCTGAACCTGGAAGGCCAGAAGTTTTCGAAGTCGCGCAACTGGAGCATCGACCTGAGAGATTTCTGCACCGATTTCCCTCAGCCGCAGTATACCGATGCCCTGCGATATACCCTGGCAATGAATTTCCCCGAAAGCAAGGATTCGGACTTTACCTGGAAAGATTTCCAGGCAAGGAACAACAACGAACTCTCGGCCATATACGGCAATTTTGTCAACCGTACCCTTCAGTTCATCAATAAAAACTTCGGCGGCAGTGTGCCGTCGTTGCCGGAAAAATACTCCGATTTGAATGAGAAATGGAAGGAACTGGTGTTGTATTTCGAAAGCTGCCCGGCCGGAACCGATATTATGGGCAGCCTGCCGAATGATTTGGCTGAATATTTTAACGTAAACGACCTGACTGTTATCTTTTCTTTGTGGGCAGGCAATAAAATTGCTTCGGGATTGTATTCCAAATTCAGGTTCCGCGATGCAATCACCGAAACTATGAATATTGCAAGGGCTGCCAATAAGTATTTTAACGACGAAGAACCCTGGAAAACGGCAAAGGCCAACCCTGGCGAATGCGCCAAAACACTCTATATATGCTCGCAGCTCGTTAATTCTTTTTCGATATTATTTGCCCCTATTGTCCCTAATTCCAGCAAAACCATTGCAAAATTCCTGTACCTGACACCTGTTACAGGCGAGCCGGGCGAAAGCGCGCCGCAGGATTTCAGCTTGTGGGAAAGTTCGGTATTCCCACTGCTAAGAGAAAATTCACCAATATTGTCGCCGGAACTGCTGTTTTTGAAAATCGAAGACGACGTTATTGCCCGGCAGGTCGAAAAGCTGGGCAGCATGGGCGCAGAGCCAAAAGAAGAAACCGATTTTATTGAAATAGACGACTTTAAAAAAGTTAAGCTGAGGATAGGGAAGGTGCTCGAAGCGGCTAACCTGCCAAAATCTAAAAAACTTATTAAAATGATTGTCGATATCGGAACCGAAAAACGCCAGGTATTGGCTGGAGTGGCCGAGTATTACAAACCCGAGGAACTTATCGGCAGGTCGATAGTAGTTGTGGCAAACCTAAAGCCTGCAAAACTTATGGGCGCCGAGTCGCAGGGCATGATGCTGGCGGCAAGCGACGATAGCGGCAACCTGTGTTTCGTTGCACCAGAAAGAGATATTATTAAGGCAGGCGGCGAAGTGAGATAAAATCCGCGCTTGTATATTAACGCTGCTATGACTGGGCGTTATCATAACGATAACGGGCTTAATCCCTAATGCTTAATGTCGGGAAATGTTTGGCTAAATGATATTAGTTATTATTGCATTATGTAAATATTATAAATTTTTACAAAACATAAAGAATCGGAAAGGATTTCTGGCCATTGAATCAGCTGCCTGTGTAAGTTTATAATAAATATACATATTATGATATAACTTTGGAAAGAATATTCGTGCCGGTTTTCTTTCAATAATCCTCAAATAGTGTTATATTTGAAAAATATTATACAGAGGATGAAATTATGAAAACATATGTATGGACCCTAACAACCAGGCTTTTCCACTGGCTTATGGTTATTGCCCTTGTGTCGGCTTTCATTTTAGGTGAAACCGAAGGAAATTTAAATTACCATACAGCATTCGGATACCTGGCTGCATGCCTAATCTTTTTCAGGATCATATGGGGATTTGCCGGGCCTAAATATTCCAGGTTTTCCGATTTCCCAATAGGTTTCGGTTCTATCAGGGAATTTTTTACCAACATGAAAGCCAGCAAGCAAAAGCATATGGGGCACAATCCGGCAGCATCGCTTGTTATGCTTGGAATAATTATTACTGTACTGCTGCTTGCATGCTCGGGTATGCTGGCGCTGGCTGCCGAAGGCGCCGGGCCCCTGGCATTTCTGAATTTAGGCGATAATGAAACTTTCGAAGAAATGCATGAGGTATTTGTAAAAATCCTGGTCGTTCTCGTTATCCTGCATTTCATTGGCCTTGCAGCCGACAAACTATTTCATGGCGATAACGGCACACTGTTTTCGATGTTTACCGGCTACAAAACAAAATCGGGCGAGCCGGCCAACCTGACAACAGCGCAAAAGGTTTTTTCCGTTTTGTTTATTGTAATACCCCTGATAGCTTTTCTGCTTGGCGCTGCTATGCAAAACCTTGAAGAAAATGAAGATGCACCGGGCAGCAGCAAATTGGAACAACATGATGATGATTGAAAAACATAGATTTTAATCTATATTAACGTTAATAATTATCATAAGGTGATACAATGAAATACAGAGTACACCGGCTGGAAGCCGATAGTTCAGACTTACAGGTAAAACTTGAAAGCTATCTGAACAGCCTGGATGGCGAAATCGTTGCGGTAATACCGCATGTCAGGCAGTTATTTATGATGTACGGTGCTAAAACAGACTATTTTCTTATTGTAGAAAAAATTAAATGATTCTTTAAATTAATTTAAGATTTGATTATAATTTAAAATATTTCAAGTATAGATAAATGATTTTCATTTTTTTGAGAATTGTAGTGGAGAGTTTGTGACTTACGACATAAGTATTAATCCGGATAAGGGCTATATCAGTATTATTGTAATCGGCAACATAGACAACGCAAAAGCTATGAGCATAAATATCGAAGCCCACGAATTAGGCAGGAAGCATAATATCAGAAAATACCTTATGGATTTGCGCGATGCAAGAAATATCGAAGATGTAATGCAAAATTACAATTTTGCATACAAAGACATGAAAGCCGACGACAGGATCGACAGGTCGGCAGTTGTTGCTCTTGTTGTTTCGCCCGAAGACCACTCGCACGACTTCATCGAAACTGTAGCCCTGAATACGGGCCTAAACGTCCGGCTTTTCAGGGATTTGATGGAAGCCGAAATACACCTGATTGGAATGCAAAGCAAATAAAAATCCATTTTATTTGAATGAAGCGAATGTAATGATTATTCAGCTCTGCAAATTACCCAAACAAGGGATATTGATCCCCTTGTTTGCTATTTCTTCAATGGGGCAAGCCCAATTGTTGCTAAATATTACCCGCTCCTTGATGAAGTACCTTATTATTTAGAAATATTAAATTTTGAAATCTCATTTTTTAATGATAATTTTGTTGTTCTTTGATTTTGAGCAATTTATTTTTGTTAGTTTATTAATAATCTTTGCGGAGACAAAACAATGCCAAAGATGAAAACGAACTGCTCTGCCAAAAAGCGTTTCAAGCTGACAGGCACCGGACGGTTCAAACGAAAAAAAGCCTATCACAGGCACATACTGACCAAAAAGGATCCTAAGCGAAAGAGGAACCTTGGCCAGTCCACATTGGTCCACAAGTCCGATGAGGGAAGGGTAAAGAAAATGCTGGCAATAGGCTAAGCGTTTCTTTCAAGTGATGGCACATGGGGTATTTTAGCGAGCTCCCCCACTGCCACATAATTTAATATGTTTAATTAATTAAAGGTTTTTAAAATGCCAAGAGCAAAAAACAAAGCAGCTTCGCACCGCAGACGCAAGAAATTCCTGCAGCTTGCCAAAGGGTACTGGGGAAGAAGGAAGAATGTCTGGACAGTTGCGAAGAACCATATCGAAAAAGGCCTTCAGCATGCCTATCGCGACCGCCGGCTTAAAAAGCGCAATTTCCGCAGCCTCTGGATTATCAGGATTAACGCTGCAGCACGCCTGCACGGCATATCCTATTCCAAACTGATTCATGCCCTTAAGGTTAAAGGCATTACTATCAACAGGAAAATCCTTGCCGACCTGGCAATGAACCAGCCGCAAGCCTTCGAAGCAATCGTGCGCAGCGCGGTTTCGTAAGCAAGCCCAAGTAAAAAAGTTATAAATATTCCCCGTTGCCCGGGTGCGGCGGGGGATTTTTTATTTCACCCAATAGTCGTATAGTTCTTTGACATACCATACGGCTATATACTGGCCGTTTTCTTCGGCGTAACCGATTACCTGCATGGCTTTGACAGGGCCTACCCCGGGAGTATAATAGTAAATCAAGGAATTATGGCCTTTTATTGAATAACCAATGCAATTGAAGACACCTGCATAAGTATTTACCGCGGCAGATAAGGTTGTGGTTTCCACCGTATCGCCATCGACGATATGTATATCTCCCTTGAATGTAGGATACTTAAACATCAGATGCTTCGCCGTTGTATTACTCGCCGAACCGGTATAGGTATCTATCCACAATCCGCTGGCATCGTTCATCATCATAATATCCATATCGGAATCGAACATACTGCCCATAACATACCAGTAATCATTGCCGATTTTTACTTGTTTCTTGACCTTGTCGTCGGTAAATCCATAAAGTTTATATTTTTCTCCTTTGTATTGCTGGTAGCAGTAATAACGCCAAAAATACCCCTCGGCCAACGGCCAGAGCAGGCTCGTATTATCAGTGGGCTTAGACGGTTCGTCGCCACAACTGGATAAAATGGTTAAGACTAATAAAAATGAAAGCGAGATTTTGACAATTTTCATTTGGGCTCCAATATTTTTCAAGCAATTTCATTTCATATCTATTTCAAAAAAAACAATTAACTAAACGGGAATCACTTTC
>DAINRZ010000055.1:0-12032 GCA_036741575.1 Kapaibacterium sp. (SeqCode) | reverse complement strand
GGGGCTAAATTGGGATTGAATGAATTGGATGGCGGAATTGCGCAGCAGGAGCGGAGTGCCATCCCCCTGGCCCCTTCCAAGGTGGACTGCGCCTGCCTTTGCAGGTATGTAATGTCCGGTAATAAACAAAAATACCTTCGGAAGGCAACAATCCCTCCGAAGGTAATTCATTATAATATATATCACTTACATAATATCTTTAAGTCTTTTGGGGCCTACGGCGAATATTTCGTCGGGCACCTGGCCTTTGTAAATCTTGAAGTTCTCGATATAGCGTGCTGCCAGCGCATCGTATTTCTGCCAGTACTCATCTTTGTTGCCCCAGGCGTTCGAGGGTTCGAACACATCATCGGGCACCTCGGGGCAGGTGACGGGAACGTGGAAACCAAAGAGCTTGTCGGTCCTGTATTCCACATTGTCCAGCTTGCCTTCGAGCACGGCATTGAGCATGTTGCGAGTATGCCTGATGCTTATACGCTTGCCGACGCCGAACTTACCGCCTACCCAGCCTGTGTTGACAAGCCAGCACTTAGCGCCGTGTTTAGCCATTTTCTTCATCAAAAGCTGTGCGTAGTAATACGGGTGGTGCACCATAAACGGGGCTCCGAAGCAGGCGCTGAAAGTAATTTCAGGCTCTATTCCAAGGCCTATTTCGGTACCGGCGATTTTCGAAGTATAGCCGCTGATAAAATGGTAAATCGACTGTTCGGGGTCCAGCCTGGCAATCGGGGGCATAACGCCCTGGGCGTCGCAGGTAAGGAAAATAACGTTCTTCGGGTGCGAATCGACTCTTTTTTCGGCAACAGCATTGTCGATGAAATCGAGCGGATAAGAAGCTCTGGTGTTTTCGGTCAGCTTATCGTCATCCAGGTCGATCATACGCGAAGCCGGGTCGTAAACGACGTTTTCGAGGATTGTGCCGAACCTGTGGGTGACGGCATAAATCTCAGGCTCGGCCTCGGGCGACAGCCTGATAACTTTGGCATAGCATCCGTTTTCGAAGTTGAAGACGCCTTCGTCGCTCCATCCGTGCTCGTCGTCGCCGATAAGGTGCCTGCGGGGGTCGGCCGAGAGAGTAGTCTTGCCTGTGCCGCTCAAGCCGAAGAACAGCGCCACATCGCCCTGCTTGCCGACGTTGGCCGAGCCGTGCATGGCCATAACGCCGTCCAAAGGCTTAAGGAAATTCATAATAGTGAAGAAAGTCTTTTTCATTTCGCCGGCATAGGAAGAACCGAGTACCAAAGCTATGCGCTTTTCGAAGTTGATGCACAGGCAGGTTTCGCTGCGGGTGCCGTCGATAGCCGGGTCAACCTTAAAAGATGGCGAAGCTATCATAGTAAATTCAGGCACATGGCCTTTCAGTTCGCTCTGGTTGCGGGGAATAATAAACATGTTCCTTGCAAAAAGGCTTTGCCATGCTTTGTCGGTCACCACCCTGATAGGCAAGCTATAGCGCGGATCGGCGCCGACGTAACCGTCCTGCACGAACAGCTCTTCGCCCTGCAACGATGCGAGCACCCTCTGGTAGAGCTGGTCGAATTTTTCGGGAGCCATAGGCCTGTTGTAAACGCCCCACCAGATATTATCTTCGGTGGTCTGCTCGCTTACAATATACTTATCGTTGGCGGCGCGAGCTGTCCATTTGCCTGTATTAACTACAAGCGCCCCACCATTAACGAGGTGGCATTCGCCCCTGAAAACCGCTTCTTCGTAGAGCGCCGGGGCAGGCAGGTTCCAGAATACCATGTCGAGGTCTTTTAGGCCATGGTTAATCAATTTATATTCGCTGGCGAGTTCCCTGGCATGCTTGGATGCGGGAGTTTCAAATTTCAGGTATTTTGTCATAGCCAATCCCTCACTAATTTTCTTTCACCAATATATAATTCGTTGGGCGAATTGGGGTCTAACGCCCATTTAATCCTTTCGATGCCTTCGGTAATATCTTTGATAGTGCCGCATGTCGAGAGCCTGAGGTATCCTTCGAGCCCGAATTCCACGCCGGGCACAACTGCCACCCTGACTTTTTCGAGCAGCATATCGGCAAGTTTCGTCGAATTCTTTTCGTAATAACTGAAATCGGCGAAGCAATAGAAGGTACCGTCGGGCTTGGTGGCGCGCACGCCAGTGAAGGCGCCGAGTTTTTCCATCATCACGTTGCGGTTGTTTTCGAGTGTCCTGCGCAGGCTTTCCACCTGTGACTGTGCGCCATTGAGCGCGCCGACGGAAGCTTTCTGCACGACGACGCTTGGGCCTGATGTCTGGTGGGCCTGTATGTTTGTCATACATTCGATAAGTTTCTTGTTGGCAACAGCCCAGCCGATACGGAAGCCGGTCATGGCATATTGCTTCGAAACGCCGTTGATAACTATCAGCTTGGAATTATCACTCAGGTCTTTCGAAAATTCGTAGCAACTGATTGGTTTTAAGTTATCAAATACCAGCCTATGGTAGATATCGTCCATTATAAGGTAGAGGCCTTTCGATTCGCAGAGTTCGACGACGCCCCTGATGAAGTCTTCGGAATACATAGCCCCGGTGGGATTGTTGGGACTGTTAATAATTATCATCTTTGTCTGGCTTGTAATCACCTGTTCTATATCCGACATCCTGGGGTAAAAGGAGCCATCCAGCGGATAGACAGGAACGGGAACGGCACCGCAAAGCTTTGCCATTTCGGGATAGCTAACCCAGTACGGAGCCGGGAAAACGACTTCGTCCTGCGGATTCAGTATTGCCTGCATAGCCACCATGATAGCCTGCTTGGCGCCGCCCGACGCAATTATGTTTTCGGGTTCAACTTTTCTGTTGTAATAATAATCCGTATAGCGGATTATTGCCTGTTTCAACTCGGGGATGCCGTCTGCCGGAGTATAACGGATTTCGGCAGAGCTGAGCAGCGCTGCGGCGCTGGTGATGGCTTCGAGCGGGGCTTTACTTTTGGGTTCGCCGCCGCCCAGGTGAATCAGCGGTTCGCCCTTGGCCTTGAGAATAGCTGCCTTCTCGTTGAGCTTCAGGGTTGCCGATGCACTGATAGATCGTCCAATCAAGCTTAAACTCATCTTTTCCTCATGAAGATTTCTTCAAAACTATTATTATTTATATTAAAGCAAATATTATCAACAAACAACCTAAGCTATTTAATTTTAACTTAATTACTCTTTGAGTAAATAAAGAAAGCAAACTTCTTAAAAATAATGCTTATTTCCAAGTTTTTTTCATTGGCAGGGGCAATCTGCCTCAAAATGTCATAGTTTTAATTAACGGGTAATGGGAAGTTAATGGAAAAACGAAACGGCTTATTACTATTTCGTTGCACAAATAATCCCGGTAATAAATCCTGAATACTTTTCAGCAAATTCACAAGTGATCGCAATATATGTACTTATTAATCGCTCGAATCTTGAATTTCGTTGCTATCATGGTAAAATAATGAAAAAAGAATGGTTTTATTTTACTTCCAATGAAAATGAGGTCGGGCAACCTACCATTCCGGTTCTTAATGTAAATTCAATCTAAGAGCTGATACCTTTCACTCTCCGGATTAGAAATAAAGACCAACCGATTGGCACAAGGGGCATACGAACACAAAGAACAACAAAGATTAATCGAAGAAACCTCATAGCTGTTTTAACTCCGCTGAAAATAACTGTAAAGCAAAAACCGACTGGCGTGAACAGTTGGTAATTACTTTTATAATAATTTTAATTTTTACTTAATCCTGCAATTTTACTTACAAAGATTCAAAGCTTTATTGAATAATATAATTACTCGACTGAATCAAACTGAAAAACTAAATGATTAAAAAAAATTCTGCGAGAAAATAAACCAGAGACATTTCGACGGATTAAGTTAGCGTCAGTACTACTCAACAATTCCACACCTTACTGTAGTTCATAAGCTATCTGCTTGATCATAAAACCAACTTCTCTGTGGTACTTCCTGCTCTTTGGCCAATAATTTACCTTTACCATAGCTTATAGAGTGAGAGTTGAGCTCCTATACAGTGATAGAAATTTCTCTGACTGATGTACCCTACTTAATAGTCTATGAAAAACAGTAATACTAAATCATTATAAAAAATCAATCAGAGCTTTACATTGTTCCTTCTCAAAAAGCTTTCGTATATTTCCCTGTAGTTCTCGTCATTGCCGGTTTTGTCGAGGGCCCTTTTAAAATAATCGAAAGCTTCGTAGAACATATTATTCTGCTCGAAGAAATAACCCATAAATACCATGTTTACGGGGTCGTTTTCGTCGCCTAGCTCTGTTTTGAGCAGGGCAAGCGAATCGGTTACTGCTTTGTAGCTGTCATTTGACAGCACCAGGAAACAGCCGTCGTCGGATTTTACATCTTTTTTGGCAGCGCCCGTCACATGCCAGAAATAATAAACGTCTTTTTGCAGCTTGATGCTTTCGGCGTCCAGGGTAACGGATGTATCTTTAACATCGGTAGTGTAAACGGGGCGGTCGAACCTGTCGGTTATATACAGTTTATAATTATTCTCGTCATCGGTCTTGAACCAGTTGAACGTCATTTTTGTGCCGGAATAGCTTACTTTCCGCGGGGTATTGATCTTGAAACCGCCCGAAGAAGGAATGAAGGGCATTCCCTCGGAACTTCTTTCGACAGATCCTGTTACGTCCATATTGTAGTTCTTGTTGCTGAACATATTGTTGGTATTCTTCATTTCATCCAGAATGAAGCGGGTCATCCTGCCTGTTACTGTCGATGACTTAATCTTGGTGACAAGCTCCGGCACGGAAAACTCCTTAAGGTCCCTTACCTGCAGTGTATTGCCGTTTTGGTGCCTGAGCGCCACGAACGAATTGGAACCCGACAGCTTGATTTTATCCTTATCGAATAGGTTTTCGCCGGTTTTCAGTTTCACCCAGGCTGTCGAAGAGCCCTTTTTTACTTTTACGTCGCCGATAGCGTTCAATACGTAAAAAACGTAGTTCTGAGCTGAGGCAACAGAAACGGAAAGACTTAATATTACAAAAAACCTGAGTATTGTTTTGGAGACTCTCATTGGCCACCTCTTTTTAAAAATTTATAATAAAATTGTATTGCTAAGGGCTTAAGGGATTCGTTGTATCCCTCGAAGGCAAATATCGATAGGATAATGGCAAAAATAGCGGGCGTAAAGTCCACATCTATCCTGTACCCGAAATGGAGCAGGCCCGATATATAGAATATTCCCAAGGATTCAACCACAAATATCAACAAATTCAATAGTTCATATAACTTTTTATTTTTAACTGTAATATACGTAAAAACTACCATATTCATGTAAACAAAAAATATAGCCAAAAGGTAATTAAATATTTTTGGTACAATTGTAAAAAACTCCTTGTCGAGTACCATGGATATGATATTTGCCTGGATTTCCACACCATACATATCCGGAAAAGCCTTGCCGCTGTACCTGTCGTTCATTGGAGTAAAGTATAGGTCCGAAAGCACGCACGATGTAAATTCGTTTTTATCTTTGTAATAATTGCCTATCAGGACAATTTTATCGCGGAAATCAACCCTGTGTCCCTCGCTCATTATCGTTTCGTAATCCAGTTCGCTGAAAGAGCCACCTTTGTAGTTAATTGTTTCGATGTCGTTGCCGCGCGATTTCAGAGCATTATAGGCGTTGGTGTCGTATTTTTTGACAACCTGTGACGAAAACGATTCCACGGTAACACCGCCTGCCGCCAGACTGGGGTGGTATTCCCTTACGGTGAAATGTTCCTTGCTCAGGTTTGTGAGTATATTCTTGAAACCCGTCGGTATATACGGCGGAATGGTATCGCAGCTTTTATAGACAGACTGGAAGCCGTCTGTCTCCGGATCGTATTTTTCGAGGCTGTCGGCAAATACCAAGTTATCGAATTTCTTTGCGTTTTCGATAAATACTCCGGCGTAGCTGTCGCTTTTGGCAGAATAAATCGTTTCCATGCCAATCACTTTAGGCTTATTGGCGCCGGTGTTCAGCTTGTGCAGCAGCGAATCGGCCTTTAGGGCGTCGAGCCTGGCGCTGCTTACCAATATAATTTTGGCATCGCCTATGTCCTTGCCTCCGATATCTTTATAATTAATATCTGTTAATTCAAAGTTTTTTAAATGTACGAAAATAGGCTCCAGGAATTCAATTCCCGACAGCAGCGGAAAAGCCATCATGATAACTGCCACAAGGACTGTGTTGATGATATGGTCGAGACGGAATATTTTCATTGCACACCTCCCCGGGCTGCTTTTGTGCGGCGGAAAATTTTATTGAAATAAAATATCACAATCGGCTTCAGCGAGCCGTGGTAGGTCTCGAATATAGTGCCCGAGAGGACAATTGCATAGAATAAAGCAATCAGTTTAATTTCGAAATTCAGGAATTTATAAACATTGATAATTATCAGAAACATGAGGATTATTTCGGTTATCGTAATGCCGACGCTCAGCGGCTCGTACCAGTTGTCGTGCTTAATCCTGATGAAATTGAGCAGTATCATATTAAAGAATACCAGCGAACCCGTTATCAGGAATACTTTCACCCATTCGGGCCAGGCATCCATCGAGCCGATATATTCTTCGTCGAGTATCATACTGACCACATTAGCGTGGATAACGCCGCCGTACATATCGGGATAGGCCCTGCCGTAATAGCTGTCGTTCATCGGCGTAAAGAAATTATCTTCGGTTACGACGGTATTTATATTTGTGCCCAAAAAGCAGATTATAACGATTTTATCTTTCAGGAACTGCAGGCTGTCTGCCTTTTGGAATACATCGGTATAATCGAGGGTAGTGTATTTATCGGTATTTCTCCTGTACCTTATCACTTCTTTCAGGTTGTCTCGCTCCAGGAACCGCCGGGCTTTTTCGGGGGCCACGATTTTGGCTATTTCGACGGCAAAGCTGTAAACAGTATCGCCGCCTGCAATTCTGAACGGGGCATAATACCTGACAGTCCTGTAATCCTGCTCGTCGTCGGTTATCATATTGGCAAAGCCAGTGCTGACTTGCTGCAGGAACCTGGGAATAGGATTGCTCAATTCTTTGAAATGGATTTTATCCTCTGTTTCCTCGAGCTTATTTACGAGAATCATATTTTCGACTTTGGAAAAAGCGTATTCAAGATAAAAATCGAGTGTATCGTATGCTGCAGTAAGGTAAAAAGTGTCAATTTGCCCTGTGGCAGGGTTTTCTTCAATTTTGAACAGCATATCCGGCGGGATGGACGCCGATGGTATCAGGGCGGCGTTTTCGCCTGCAATCTGGGCTATCTCCTCCGGCATGGAATCGATTTCGTTCGAATACTGGTAATGAATCTTGGGCTTGAAGAAAGTGGCGTCGATGCCAATCACTTTGGGTTTATAGCTGTTGATAATCATTATTTGTTCGGCAATTTCCCTGCGGTTCAGGTGGCCGATGTTGACTAACACGATATTCGTATCTTTTTCGGCCTCGGGGAACCCGCCCGAAGAAACATAATCGGTGATATAGAAATCCTCGACAGTATTCTGCACCACATCGAGGAAGTCGACGGAAAACAGAATGCTTAACTGGGACAGGATAAACAGGATGATGCCGGTGCATATCAGGTTATCCCTTAGGTTGCCTAATTTTTGGGCCAGGCTTTTTTTCATAGAGCAAAAATTAATGATTAAAAAATTTTAACAAATTAACAAAAAAAAATATCTTTTACAATAATGGAAACAGGCACAGATTAATTTTTAGGGGGGGATAATGCAAAAGGTGTGGATATGTGCCTTATAGAAGGAGCCTGCCTTGAGGTGATGAGAGTCCGTCTGGAAAAAGACGCATCAATCCCAGGATTTACCCTGTAATTGATTTCCACATGGATTTATTTTTCGGCTAAAGCTTTATCGTAATTTATTCTGGTTCTCTCGACTTATAGATTTTGAATCTTGTATGTCAGAATAAGTAAAATAATTTATTAGGAGATGCTAAATATGTATATAGTTAAGCTAATTGCTGAAATGGTGCATCTAAATGGGGTATCATCTCCCTGCCCATTTCGAAACGTAATAAAACCTGCCTTAACGGGAAGGCAGCACAGTTGCATCACTTTATATTTCATGTGTGCAGTATCAAGAATTCCGGTGAAATTGAAAGGTCGTTAACTCTTATTTGAGGAGTTTTTCGGTTTTGATTACTACTACACCTTTTTAAAAAATATTTATAATTAAGGAAAAATTTTAAAGAATGTTAATCGTTGCTGCTGCAGCTGCCGCAGGAACTACAAGAATTACAAGACGAAGAAGAATCGTCGCTGCTGCTGCTGCTGTCGTAAGAATCGAAAGAATCGAGATTATCGCCACCGGGGATATAATCGTCAGAAGTAGATACATCCGAAGCAGAAAGTTCGTCGGCATAAGCATTTTCGGCGTAGAAGCTCAGGTCGCCTTCGGTAGGAGGTTCAAAGGCAGCCTCGTCGTTCATAGTATTAAAATCGCCGGCATTGAATCCTTCTTCGCCAACGCTCATCACATTGTTGCCGGTTTCATCCACTAAGATAAAATCACTTACGTACATATTGTGCGAAAAGCACATCGATCCCCACAGGAAAGAATAGAACACGAAATTATCCATGCCATAGTATCCATAAAAGACAGGGTCAGTTGTTTTTTCGTGCGAAAGCCGGGTTCCTGGTTCCACCCTTTCTTTAGGCCTGATAATTTTTGCTGCAACGTCTTTGTAAATATCATCTACTTTAATAAACTTTCTTATTGCCAGCTCGAGTTCGTCCACAAATGCATTGAACTCCGAACGCTTGGAATCGACGAAAGAAGCATAACTCTCCTGCGAGGCAAATACGCTGCCCATTTTATCCATCAGCATTTCGCGGGTTTCGCCGGTTTCGAGCCTGAAATCGTTCAACACACCGTTGACTTTGACTATGATAGGGTATTCCCCTACTTTGTGTTTACGTTTAATACTTATTTCAATAACATATTTGATGGACTCGGTATTGTGTTCCACAACAAAATAGATGGTATTGAAGTACTCGGCTTCGATGGGGTCGATTTTGCTTTCCATGACGAACATAGCCTCTTTCAGGTCGTCGTCCTGGCCCTGGTCGTCCAAATAAAAATCATAATCGTCTATAGCCAGCCTGATAACATTTTTAATTTTCAGAGAACGCAGCGCCATGTTGAGCTGCTGAAGAATAGAAATAGCAGTAAAAGTCTCGTGCTCCAGCCTTTCGGAGCTGGCCCCGAATGTAATGGCGCTCAGCACCCTGGCAAACATCTTTGTAGGCTTTACCTTCTTAATCATCGTTATCTGGCTCGGGTCTATCGTCAGTGTCCCTGATAAATACATTTCAGATTACTCCTAAATTTTTGTTTTTCCTCTTATACGTTTATATCTTGTCAAAATTTAGTAAATTTAAGAATTATTTGTAAAATACACATAAGAAATGTTTTTGAATAAGAAAAAAAACTTAGAAGGATAGAAATTTGAGGCTTCTTGGGATTGTAAAAGGCCCCGTCGGTTTGAAGGGCAATATGCTGATAAACGAGGTTACAGGCACTGTTGCCTCTATGGGCAAAGGCGAAAAGGTGAAAATCGGGTATTCGGAGGCATTCTCCACTGAATACACAGTTAATTCGGCTAAAGTGTTTTCGAAATCAATCGAACTGAAATTAGACGGTATCGATTCGCCCGAAGCTGCCGCACTTCTGAAAGACAAAGCCGTCTATGCCGACGAAAGCCTGTTTGCCGAAGAAGAAGGCACCGTATTAATCGGCGAGCTGCTCGGCGATAAAAGCATAGGAGGCTATACGGTTATCGAGAGAAAGACAGGGAAACCGCTGGGTAAAATCGTGGATGTATGGCTCCTGCCGGCAAACGACGTTTGGGTTGTGGAAACAGAAAACGGCTCCCTGCCGATACCCGTAATCGATGATGTTGTGAAAAAGGTAAACAAAAGAAAGAGGACTATAGAAATTGAGATGATTGACGGGCTGGATGAACTAATTGAAAATGAATAATTTTATTTGTATATTAGATCGTATTGCATTGATGGAACAGGTGTTAAATAAAGGTAAAATGATAAGTTAAAAATTATCAGGATAAGTTCTTTCAAAAATAAAACCGGTGGCGTAATTCCCGCGCAGGCGGGAATCAATCCTGGTTGCCACAAGTCTGGCCACAGGCCTGACCTTTTACCGGCAGTGAAACGGGTCCAGGCTGTAAAGAAAGATACTTATCCCACATAACTTATAGGCAACCCCGTCAATTATTATTAATTAAAAATCTAAATTGAAAAACGTAAATATTAATTTAAAATAAAGGAAAAAAATGAAAGATGGATTGAATATAGCAGTGGCAGGGGCCACGGGCCTTGTGGGAAGGACTATAATAAAGGTGCTCGAAGAGCACAATTTCCCGGTTAATAGCCTGCGGTTACTTGCTTCGGAGAAGTCAGCAGGTACGGAAATTGGATTTAAGGGAAAATCATATAAAGCAGAGGTATTGCGGCATAATTCATTCGAGGGTATGGATATTGCCCTGTTTTCGGCAGGCAAGTACGCGAGCACAGAGTTCGCGACGGCAGCAGCGCGCAGCGGGTGCGTGGTCATCGACAATGGCAGCTACTGGCGTATGCACCCGGATGTACCTCTCGTAGTGCCCGAGGTTAATCCCCATGCTGCGCAGCGCCACCACGGGATAATTGCCAACCCCAACTGCTCGACAATTCAGCTAGTGGTTGCGCTCAAGCCTATTCATGATACATTTAAACTGAAAAGGGTGGTAGTATCAACTTACCAGTCCATAAGCGGTGCAGGCCAAAAGGGCGTCGATAAGCTGAACAGGGAACTCCGCGGTGAAGATACCCCCGACAAGCATAAAATTGCTTTCAACACAATGTTCCATAGCATAAGCGATGATTCAGGCTTTTCAGAGGAAGAAATAAAGATGGTTAACGAAACCCGTAAGATATTAGAAGAACCAGAGCTAAAGACAGCCGTCACATGCGTACGCCTGCCCATTTTGGGAGGCCATGCAGAATCCGTAAACATTGAAACTGAAATGCCTTTCGAAATTGAAGATTTGCGCAGCCTGTTTGCAGAGCTAAACGGAGTCGTCCTAATCGACGAGCCGCAGAGCGAGCTCTACCCCACCCCGTTCATGTCGGCAAACACCGACCCTGTATATGTGGGCAGGTTCCGGCGCGACGATACCGTAGCGAACGGCGCTTACTTGTGGGTAGTGGCCGACAACCTGCGCAAGGGCGCCGCAACCAATGCTGTGCAAATTGCGGAATTGATATACTATAACAACTGGCTGGGTTTCGAGGAGAAAGCGTTTTAATTTAAATAGCGCGAAAATTAAAGCTAAGAATGTTGTAATTTAATTTTCAACTACTTTTTTCATACTTTGGGCTCTGCGAGAATTATTAACTCTCGCAAAGCGCGCAAAGAACGCAGAGATTAATTGTTATATACCCTGATTTTTTCTTACTTAGCTGACTTTGCGAACTCTGCGAGATTTATTTATCTCACGCAAAACACGCAAAGAACACAGAGAATTTATTTATTAAAGCACTTTTTTTTCTTACTTTGCGGACTTTGCGAGCCCTGCGAGAATTAATTATCTCACGCAAAGCACGCAAAGAACGCAGAGAAATAAAGGATTAGCACCATTTTTTTCTTACTTAGTGAACTTTGCGAATTCTGCGAGAAATATTTATCCCACGCAAAGCGCGCAAAGAACGCAGAGATTAATTGTTATATACCCTGATTTTTTTTTACTTTGTGGACTTTGCGAGCCCTGCGAGAAATATTTATCCCACGCAAAGCACGCAGAGAATTCAGAGAAATAAAGGATTAGCACCAATTTTTTCTTACTTTGCGGACTTTGCGAACTCTGCGAGAATCATTTATCTCACGAAAACCGCGTAAAGAACGCAGAGAAATAATGTTTTATCGCTATATTCTTTTCTTCCTTTGTGGCCTGTGCGGCCCTGCGAGAAATATTTATCCCACGCAAAGCGCGCAAAGAACGCAGAGATTAATTGT
>DAINRZ010000054.1:0-12106 GCA_036741575.1 Kapaibacterium sp. (SeqCode) | reverse complement strand
GGAGCTAAAATCTCAGGCTGATAAATACAGCAGGGACGACAGGTTCTACTATGAGCCGATGCTTTCTCCGCATCCCGGCATCGAAATCCAAGAATATGATTTTTTGGGCAAAAGGATGAGGGCGCCTATATGGATATCGAGCATGACAGGAGGCACCCAAAAGGCTTCGTTCATCAATAGAAACCTGGCCGCTGCGGCTGCCAAATACGGCCTTGGTATGGGGCTTGGCTCCTGCAGGGCAATATTAGACGATGATAAGTATTTCGAAGATTTTAATCTAAGGCCCATAATCGGCGATGATTTGCCATTCTATGCCAACCTGGGGATTGCTCAGGTGGAGCACTTGCTGGAGCACAAAAGCCATGAAAAAATAGATGCATTATTGCAAAGACTTAAAGCCGATGGTTTGATTGTCCATGTGAATCCGGTGCAGGAGTGGCTGCAACCCGAAGGCGACAGGCTTAGAAGGGCGCCGGTAGATACTATAGCTGAAATCGCCGATATTGCAGGCTATAAGATAATTGTAAAAGAAGTGGGGCAGGGTTTTGGCCCCGAAAGCCTGAAAGCAATTATGCAATTGCCGGTTGATGCAGTTGAAATGGCAGCCTGGGGCGGCACAAATTTTGCAATCTTAGAACTGCTGCGCAATAATGAGACAGCAGCCGAAGCATATAAAGGATTCGCCTTGATTGGCCATACTCCGGCGGAAATTACAGAATGGTTAAACGAAATTTTTAGTACGAACGTTATAGCATCCAGAAAGCAAGTGATTGTATCTGGTGGAATAAAAAGTTTTTTAGACGGCTTTTATTATATGAGCAAACTCAAGGCGCCGTCGGTTTACGGGCAGGCATCGGCCTTCCTGAAATATGCAGCCGAAAGCGCCGAAAGCCTTGATAAATATATCGGATACCAGGTGGATGGCCTAAAATTTGCTATAAAATATTTAAAAGTTAAGTAAAGGATATATGACAAAAGAGAATAGAGTAGGCGGATTTTCGAAACTGACAAAGCAGGAAAAACTTGAGTTTTTTGCACGCGGCTTTGCTAATCCCGGAGAAGTAATCGACGAGTTGCACAGTTATGGTTTCACCGACCAGCAGACACAGAAGCTGTTTGATGAATTCAGCGAAAACACCATTTCCAATTTCCATTTGCCATATAATATTATTCCTGAGATTAATGTTAACGGTAAGAGTTATACTGTTCCCATGGTGATAGAGGAGTGTTCCGTCGTTGCCGCTGCTTCCAGTGCAGCCAAGTTTTGGTCGGCACGCGGCGGTTTCAGGGCCGAGGTAATCTCTACAGTTAAAATTGGCCAGGTGCATTTCACATGGAAAGGGAATAAAAAGAAACTCTTTGCCGCTATGCCCGAACTGAAAGCCACACTAATCAACGGAGCCAAGCCCATTACTGCCAATATGGACAGGCGGGGCGGTGGTATTCTCGATATCGAACTGATCGACAAAACAGATTATACCGAAAACTATTACCAACTGAAGGTATCCGTCGATACCCGCGATTCCATGGGCGCAAACTTCATTAATTCCTGCCTCGAAGAAATAGCTTCGGACTTGCAGGATTACCTGCATACGAATGAATTATTCGACGGCGAAGAAAGGGAATGCGAGATTATAATGGCAATCCTGTCCAATTATACGCCCGAATCGATAGTTCATTGCTATGTGGAATGTGATATAGCCCAGATGGAGGGCATCGATGCAAATATTTCGACAGAAAAATTTATAGATAAATTCGAAAAAGCCGTAAAAATAGCCGAGATAGACGTACACAGGGCTACCACGCACAATAAAGGCATATTCAACGGCATAGATGCCGTAGCTATTGCCACGGGCAATGACTTCAGGGCAATCGAAGCATGCGGCCATGCTTATGCCGCAAGGTCGGGAGCCTACAAAAGCCTTACTTATTTCAGCCGCGAAAGCGGTAAGTTCCATTACGGAATGTATATTCCAATGTCGGTAGGAACTATCGGTGGCGTAACCGGCCTGCACCCGCTTGCCAAAAGGTCTATACAGGTGCTCGGTTATCCAACTGCCGGCGAACTTATGATGATTACTGCTGCCGTGGGCCTGGCTAATAACTTCAGCGCCGTAAAAGCGCTTGTCACACAGGGCATACAAAAAGGCCATATGAAAATGCACCTTATGAATATTTTAAATTATGTGGATGCTACCAACGAAGAAAAGGAAAAAGCCCTGGAATACTTCAGGCACCACAAGGTTTCGTTCAAGACTGGAACTAATTTTATTTATGAACTGAGAACCGGGAAAAGACAAGAAATTGCAGAGGAATAATTACTATTCACACGGCAAGGTTTTGCTGACCGGCGAATACCTTGTACTAAAAGGAGCTTACGCACTGGCTTTGCCTCTTAGATTAGGGCAAAGCCTTTTAATTTCTGAGGGCAGTGAGCAAGGCACTATTGACTGGAGGACAACGATCTGCGGGAAGGAATGGTTTAACGCAAGGTTTGCCACCGGACCATTCGAAATAATCGATTCTACAAGCCGGAAGCAGGCTGAGTTTATTTCGGGTATACTGAAAGCAGCAAGGAAACTGAATAAGTATTTCCTGCCAGCCGATACCGCACATTTAGCTGAAGCGAACCTGGAATTTGATATTAATTACGGTTTTGGAAGCAGTTCCACTCTGATAACAAACATAGCATCATGGTCGAAAACCGACCCGTTCGACCTGCACAGGGCCGTTAGCAGGGGATCAGGCTATGATATTGCAGCCGCACAGGCTACAAAGCCAATAATATTTAAAAGGACTGAACTGGATATTTCAATTAATCCGGTTAATTTTAAGCCTCCTTTCTCCGATAAACTGTTTTTCGGTTATCTTGGTAATAAGAAGGAAACGGAGACTAATGTGAAGGCTTTTCTCGAAAGAATTGAAATCACCAGTGATTTGATTAAGAGGATGAACGATACTACCCTGAATGTTGCAGCAGCTAAGGATATTTATGAATTTATTGACCTGATGGCAGAACACGAAGCGATACTTGCAGCCGTTCTCGGCGAAGCACCTGTAAAAGAAAGGCTATTCCCGGAATTCAACGGAATAGTAAAATCGCTTGGCGCATGGGGCGGCGATTTTGCCCTTTTCGTTTCTGCCGGCCTGCCTGAATATACGAGGGAATACCTGCACGGCAAAGGGATTTCGCCGGTTTACAACTACAATGAAATTATTCTTTAAAAATGAGTCTGCAACAAAAAGAAATATACGGTGTCACCGGCAAGCCAATCCTGCACAGCAAAAGCCCGTGCCTTTTTTCGCAGGTATCGGCTGCCCATTACATAAGGATAGCCGCCGAATCGGCCGGCGAGGCAATGGAAACGGCTGCTTCCATTGGAGTAAAGGGATTGAATGTTACATCGCCCTTCAAAGAAGATATTTGCAATTATATTGATGAATTCGAATATCCCGCTGGATTATTAAATTCTGTGAATACAGTACTAATCGAAAATGGGCGCACAATCGGCTGCAATACTGATGTACGCGGTTTCCGGAACCTGCTTTCCACGAATGGTATTGCCACTGCGAAGAAAAGAGCAGTTGTTCTCGGCTCAGGGGGCGCAGCGGCGGCGGCAGTTCTTGCTTTAACCGAAACCGGCGCAATAGCTACTGTCTGCAGCAGGAATAATAAAAAGGCTGAAATCATTGCACATAAATTAAAGATTGATTATTGCCACTGGATGAGCCTGCCCAAGGTTGCAACAGAAACCGATTTCATCGTGAATTGCCTTCCCAGGGGCATAAATGCCCTCGAAAATTTAAATCTCTGTAAATCTGTTTTTATTATAGATGCTAATTATAACAATGGAATACTGTGCAACTATGCGGATAATATCGGTTTAAAGTATATTAGTGGCGAGCAATGGCTTACAGGGCAGGCACTGCCTTCTTACAATTTATTTTTGAAGCATGGTGTCGAAAAAGAAATTAAATTCCCGGCAGAGAGCGCAACAAGCGTTGAAATTATCACTCTGACCGGTTTTATGGGGTCGGGGAAATCAGTTACAGGGGAAATTCTTGCCAGGGAATTGGGATACCGGTTCTTCGACATCGACAGGATTATCGAAGCAAAGACAGGCAAACCAGTTGCCCGCATATTTTCCGAAGACGGCGAGGTATTCTTTAGAAGTACCGAAGCCGAAATAATTAATGATACCTATAGAATGATAAAGGACACCGGAATTAAAGCTATTGTATCCCTGGGCGGGGGTGCTGTAATGAATGAAGAAACCAGAAGAACTGCGAAGGCTGACTCATTGGTTATATGGCTATATTCATCGACTGAAAGCTGCCTCGAGCGGCTGAACCCCGGCACTCGCCCTTTGCTGGCTGTGGCCGATCCGGTTGGCCAGGCAAGACGCCTTTTTGCAGAAAGGATTTCTACATATGCGGATGTGTCCGACCTTGTTATTAACACCACATTTGAGCCACAAAGAACATCATCGAAAATTATCAGGGAAATAAATTCGATAATCAGGCCATGAGCAATATTGAAACATACGCTGCAGCTTTTGTTTTGTCGTACCTTTTCGGGGCAGTTCCCGGAGCTTACCTTATCGGAAAGCTTTTTGGCAAGATAGACATAAGAGCAAAAGGGACAGGCAACGTTGGAGCGATGAATACATACGAAGTGACAGGCAGAAAATCCCTGGGTGTGGCAGTGCTTATAATCGATGCAATAAAAGCTGCTGCCGCTGTTCTTACTACTTATTATTTAATCGGAAAGAGCTTCGAGTATATATGCATAAGCAGTTCTGCAGCTTTGCTCGGGCACAATTTCAATATATTCCTGAAATTCAGGGGTGGCAGGGGGCTTGCATCGGCAGCAGGGATATCGTTGCTGCTAAATCCTTTTTTACTTATCTCATGGCTGCTAATGTATATTGCCGGAATTTACGCTATCAAAAAGCATGTTCATGTAGGGAGCATTACCGGCACTCTCTTTTGCTGCTTTTTAATATATTTAACACCCGATCTGGTAACAGGCAGTATGAATCTGTTAATTATCATGACAAAAGGCGAGTTACTTATACTTTCGGGCATACTGTGTGCAGCAATAATGGCAAGGCATATCGGGCCGCTTATGGCACTGCTAAAGAACCAAACGAATCAGTAGTTCATTTGAATCTAATGCCGAACCTGATTTCAGACCGTTACCGGCCATCACAGAGTCGAGCGCGAACCGGAACGGGTCTCTCTCATTTCTCAATCCTTCTGATAAAACCAATGCTAAGCCTGTTATTGTGGCAACAATGATTATTAGCTTTACCGCTATTGAATTAGTCCGTGAATGATCTTTTTCTGCCAATTTTTCTTTTAAATAATACAGTTTTAAAAAACTATAATATAATACTTTAAATAATAGAGTAATATTACAATTATCAACTAATGGCACAACGAAACAGAGCAAGACATAAAAAAGAAAAAGCGGCTCTGATGCAGCCGCTTCTTTAGATAAATTACATAGGTTTACAATTACTGTTTGATATTCATAAGTTTCTTTGTTACAACTGACTTACCGTCGCTGATAACGAGGTTGTACATTGATGATGACGGATTGTCGAGGTAGAGCGCGGCAGATTGCTCACCCTCATAGAAATACTCTTCCGTAACAGCCGATACAATTCTGCCCAGGTAGTCGGTAACATATATTTTCAGGTAAGCCGGCGCGGGATTAATAAACCTGACAACAAGATCATACCCGATTTGCTCAGGGAATACGCTTAGAATCCTGATATTTTCGCCGGGAGCACTCTCCGGGACATCGCTTATAAGCCGGGAAATCTTGTAGAGGCCTTTGCCGTGGACGCCTGCGAAAGCCGCTATTCCCTGGCTGTTTGGCTCTATTGCAGGTATAGCAACGGCCCTGACCGATTCGCCCTGTGGCAGCCCGCTGTTCATAGGCCCCCACCTCAAACCGCCGTCTGTAGTTATATATACCCCCCCGGTGCCGCATGCAGCAATCATATAATTCGGGTTGGAAGGATGCTCGGCAATATCATATACGGAAAATCCGGGAACGCCTGCCTTAATCCATGTGTTGCCCGTATCGCGGCTTACATAAATCCCTTTGCCTATACTCTTGCCGCTAAGCGAGATTGTATCGGCCCCGCAGAATACTACGGCAGGATTGTTGCTCATTGGGTGAACGCACAAAATCCTGAAATTTTTAATGCCGTCGATATCTTTAATCCAGGTTTCGCCATTATTGTAGGAGTGGTAAACGCCCTCGTTGCCCGGGACAAAATTATCGGCAGCAGCAAAAATCAATGATGGATTTGCTTTTGATGCCTCGACATCCCTTAATTCAGCTTTCAGGCTGTCGCTGATTTTATGATTATTAAACTCATCTTCGGAAACGACAAACCCTTTGTTGTTGGATGTATTTACCATTGCGCCGAATACACTGGTTTTGCCGCCTGCGTTGGCAGCGCTAAGCCTTATCACCTGGCCGGGAATCTGCAGTTTTATTTGGTCTTTCTGCCATGTGGAGCCATTATCGGTGCTGATTACTATACCGCCTGCATTGAAATTCCTGATTGCAGCAACCCAGGTGGTTGTTTTTCCGGGCAACTGCACTATATCATACACGGAAAAGAATACAAGCGATGTATCGAAGTCGGCAAATGAATCGCCGCCGTTATTGTTATATTTATATCCATGGCCAAGTGTGGGAAACTCAACAGAAATAGCGCTGAAATCGGTCTCTTCGAAATCGGATGCTACAATTACTTTATTGGGATTATTGTCCGGGAAAAAGATTTTGTGGATATATTGATTTGTTCCGTTAATAAGCTTCCACTCATCGGCAACGGAAACACCGACGATACCAATAAGCAGCAGCAATATTGCCGACGCCCCTAATCTTAATAATTTGCTCATAATAGTTAACCTATTAATTGTTAATAATTCCTTTTCTATGCTTTGCTAATTATAAAATATTAAATTATCTTAAAAGTTTTTAATTAAAAAGTAAAAAGTAATTTTATTTTTTTATATATTTATTCGGGTAATTGCATTAACTTAGCTTATCCGGACGGCAGAGAGCGACCTCGCCGGCAGTTAAGCAGGCGGATTGGAACAGAATAATAATATAGCGATAATATAAGCAATGAATTACAAAGAAATAAAGGAGCTTATCGCCCAGGGGGAATCGACCACGCTCGAGTTCAAGAGAAAAATCATTTCGCCCGTCAAACTGGCCAAAGAGCTTGCGGCTTTTGCCAATACAAAGGGCGGCATGCTGCTGATAGGTGTCGATGACGACGGCACTGTAATTGGCATCGAAAGCGAGAAAACTGCTATAGAGCTCGTCGGGAAAGCGTGCGGATTCTTTGTCGATCCACCGCTCCAACCTAAAATTGAGATAGTTAACCTTAACTGGGTGGACATACTTTTAATAGAAATTCCGGAAAGCGCTAAAAAACCTCACTACCTGGTTTATGACGAAGAAGGCGAAGAAGTAAAACAGCCCCAGAGGAGAGCCTATATCCGCGTGGGCGACAAATCCCTTATTGCAAGCCGCGAGATGTCGAGGCTGATGAAAGTTCAGGCCGACGACTCCAAGCCACTGAAGCTGAGTATCGGCGACAAAGAAAAGCGGCTGTTCCTCTATCTGGAAAAGCACGAAAGGGCTACGGTAAAGGATTTTGCCCGCCTCGTCAACATATCCGACCGTCGGGCCGAGCGGCTTTTGATTAGGCTTGTGAGGGCAGGTGTAATAATGATTCATGTGGATAATGCAGCAGATTATTTCACCCTGATTTAGGAGAAGCAAAAAACTCAAAACTCCAATAATGCAGTCACTTATACAAAATTCATGGTATATTCTCTGAAAAGCTGGCGAAACCGATATTTTGCGGAACATATCATTTAAAGTCCAATCCTTAATCCCATATCCCAGCTAAATGGCAGGCCGAAGATTACAAAGGCGCTGTCAGGGGTATTGTTATAACTCTCAGAATAAGCTATATATCTTGTATTCAATAGATTGTAGAAATTAGCAATTAAACCCATATCCAAAAATTCAATAAAAGGTAAATCGAAATAGGCATGAGCCTCCAGCAGGAAGTAATCAGGGATTTTCCAGGGCTGACTTCTATTGTTTTCATCTGGGAAAGGAATAATTTTGAAATTAGAATGATTGTCTGCATTAAAATTCACTTTCAGGTTAATAAAGCTCCTCATATACGGGAATACTGTTCCGCTGAAAGCAATCGTTTTTTGAGGTGCGCTGGCGGTATATTTGCCATCGCCATAGACGTTGATCCTTATGCTTTGACCCGGAGTATTGATGAAATGGATAGAAGTAACCCATGCTAACCCTTTTCCGTCATATTTTGATTCACTGATGGATGCAGAAATCACTAATTCCATTATATCATTTGGTTTATAGAATAAGTAAAACTCACCTCCGGCAATATGAGATTTCATATCCATAAATCCTTCATTCTCCAAATAATAATTAGAAGTATTGTTATAATATAATGCCAGTACAGCTCTGAAATATGAAATACTGTAAGCAATCCCGAAGTCCAGATTAAGCCCTTTTTCATATTTTAATGAATCGTACGTGCCGTAAATACTATTGAATATAGCATTATATCGAGGGGGCGAAGTATGGTAGCCTCCTTTGGCGAAAATACCAAGGCTTTCTGATATTTTGTAATTCAGGTTTGCGTGAAACCTGAAATCAGACATTCCCGACTTTGAATAATCACTAAAATCTGTAATATACAAATCTTTATTTGTGTAATCGTAAATTGAGGATGACAGTATAAAATCAGCTGAAAAATCTCCAAACCTGGCATTTGAACAGATACCGGCTCCATACTTAGTAATTATACCTTCATAATAATAATCGATTACATCGCCCAGGTGTGCAACATACTCTATCCTGCCCTGATTTTCAACCGAATCGAAAACATAATCGCCACCAAGTAAATTCCTTACTTCCCTGAAGGATTTAGTATTTTCGTTCGAAAAATTGAAAAACAGTGATGTAGTAAGGTTCTCAGAAAATTTATTTTCGATAATACCCTGCCAGCCGAAGAGGTTTTTTATTTCCGCATCATTCTGAAAAAATAAGCCAGACTTTTTTCCCCAATCGGTGTGGGTTGGGTTAATCCTAGCGGAATCAGTGTTGTAGCGGTAAATTTTATTGAAATCTATGTTACCGCCAGGTAACCTGATGTCATCTGTCAAATCCGTATTGCCACCTGAATAAAGCGAAAAAAAGAAGTTATTGTTAAGCCTTAAACCATCGCCAAGTTTCCAGTCCCAGTTTATCGAGCCCATTGGCGTGTGGCTGTATGTCACCGATGAATTAAGGAAATCCGAAGAATGTGGCTCGTGTAATTTCCCCAGATAATACTCCTTTGATGAAAACGTAGTATTGCCCCATTGCGTATTACGGTGGTAATCAAGGTTGCCTTTCGGCATATTTTCTTTATCCTTCACTCCCAGCTCTTTTGCATAGTTATAATCCCAATAGTTTAGAGCAGCAGGTTCGTTCCTGTTGGAATGATTCTTAAACGAGCCGAGGAAAGTAAATTCGAACTTGTGGTTGGGGCCGGCTTCGTAATCTGCGGCAAAATAATAAGACAGCGAGCTATTCCAATTCTTTTCTATTATGCCCTCGGCTGAATTCGTTACGAATCCTGTTTCAAGGGAAAAACTACCCAGCTTGCCTGTCGAACCTGAAACGAAGGTTGTAAACGAGTTTCCGCTGCCTATGAATTGTGCTATACCTGCACCCGGTTTTGGATTCGGCCGCCTGGTTATAATGCTTATGCTGCCTGTCGATGGCATGTCATCATTGAACAATGTGCCTCCTCCGGGCTGAATTATAGTTTCGGAAGTAAAGGCAAGTATATCGGGTTGGTACTCGAGCTGCCTGTAATCGCTAAGGCAATTATTCAATGGTATTCCGTTAACATTTACATTCAGCCTCGAAGCGCTGCGGTAATACATTTTCGGGTAAAGGTTATGGTTGCCCAGGTCTGTTGTGAACACACCGGGATATATAGTAAGTGCATTGGCCAATCTGTTTGTATATTCTTTTCTTTCGTTTTTCTCATTTATTAAAATATATGCATTATCATCAGGCTGTGAATTAGTACCGGAAACTGAAATTGACCTGGGGTAATTACTTCCGCTTTCCTCCAGGAAATAATTCATCGGAACATCCTGGCCGGTCATTACTTCTACAATTTTTGTCTGGTCTTTGTAACCCGGGGCCGAGGCTATTACCTGATACTTCCCCGGAAGTACATCGAGTATCAGGTACCTTGCCATGAAATCAGTTTTCACTTCTTTGCCGGTTTCTACTATTCGTACAGTTGCATTTGTAATCTCAGAGCCATCATTGACCGAACGGATATAGCCGGATATACTGCCGAATTCACCAGCTAAAGTAACGCTTTGAAATACTGCTAAAGTGCAACAGAATGAAATGACTCTTGATAACATTGAAACCCCAAATTCTTGAGTATATTAATTAATATTATTTCATTATCAAAATAATGAAAATCACTCAATTCAAGAAATATTTTTTTCAAGTTAAACGTTTTTTCGCAATATTTGTCTAATGGTTTTAAGTCAAAGGAGATATAATGAAGTTATATTTATACACTTTTCTAATTCTGATAAATACCGGTACTCTTTCTTCTGATTATTACGAAATAAATATACCGACACGGGTAGAAGAAGCCGGCAAGAAATATTTGTCTGCTGATTTCCACTCCAAGGATACAAATACGGCCAAGCCGGTAATTTTAATCCAAACTCCATATAATAAAATCCCATACAGAATTTTGGATATTCTGCCTGCCAATTCCAAAAAATTCGGCTTTCAATACGATACAGACAACTACCATTTCGTTATCGTTGACTGGCGAGGCTTTTATGCTTCGAAGGATGCTGCTATAAATCAGTATGACCGTGGCCTCGACGGCTACGATATTGTCGAGTGGATTGCAGCACAGAAATGGTGCAACGGCAAGGTGGGCACCTGCGGAGGCTCGGCCCTTGGAATGATACAATTCCAGACTGCAAGGCACAGGCCACCGCACCTGGTGTGCGCATCCCCATCTATTAAAGATTACTTGAACCAGTATTCTAACTATTTTTATGGTGGAGTTTTCAGGAAAGAGCATGTCGAAAGCCTCGAAGGGCTTGGATTTATCTCTGCAAACATAATCCTGAAAATGCCTGAATACAATACAGTATGGGAAAGGCTTGCAGACAGCTCTGACTATCCCGAAGAATTCAATGTGCCGATGCTTTTGATAAGCGGCTGGTTCGACCACTACCCATCGGATGTGATAAGGGCATTCCACGATATCAGGCAAAGAAGCGATGTAAAATTCAGGAATTCCCACAAGCTGATTTTTGGGCCCTGGACCCACGGCGCCGTAGGGGACAAAAAGCAGGGTGACCTCGAATTCCCGGAAGCAGAAGATATATCTACCGAAGCTGTAATGAGGTTCTTTGGTTATTTTCTGCTGGGAAATAAAAACAACTGGGAAGCCGAGCCGGTTATCAGGTATTTCATGATGGGAGACAATAAATGGGAGACTTGCGAAGACTGGTACAGTTTGAAGAAAGATAACATTTCGCTTTACCTGCATCCGCAGGGCAAGCTGGAATTCGAACCGGTACCTGTTACAATCAAAGAGGTCGAACCCGACACAATTGTATTTAATCCAAAAGATCCTTCACCGTCTGTCGGCGGTTCCGGATTCAATCCGTTCGATGCAAATGTTATTTCAGGGCCGGTGGATATAAGGCAGCCAGTGGAAAGCAGGAGCGATTATACCGCGTTTGAAACAGCAGTGCTCGAAAAAGACATCCGCGTAACCGGCAGTATCGACATTGAACTCTTTTTTGCATCCGACCGGACTGACACCGACATAGCGGCACGCCTGTGCGACGTTTACCCCGACGGCAGGTCAATCATTCTTACTCAGGGGATACAGAGGCTTAGATACAGGAACAGCCTGAAGAATGCAGAACTGATAACACCCGGACAAATTACAAGCGTTAAAGTAACCTTAGAGCA
>DAINRZ010000053.1:0-12264 GCA_036741575.1 Kapaibacterium sp. (SeqCode) | reverse complement strand
TGCTTAGGATATTCAGGTTGTTCTGCGCAGGCACGGGGTATATAGATATGCCGTCAGTCTCTTTGGTTTCCTCTATGCCCAGCCCGGCCTCCTTCAGGTCGGCTGAAAACATGCTGCTGTCGTCGGCAACTACAAACAAATGCCCGTCCTTCGATATTTCAATATAATCGATTTCTCTTTTTATTAATGAAGACATATCCGTCTCGGTAAAATCATTATAAGGCTCTTTGGAGTAAACTATTGATTTTTCCTTTGCAAAAACCATATTCGTGCCCCAGAATTCTAAGTCGATAATATCATCCTCCGAATCTGCCTGATAGATACTTTCCCATTCCTTGCCGCCGTCAGTGGAATGGAACACCTGCCCGATTGAATACATATAGAAATCGTTTTCTCCTTTAAATTTCCAATATTCTCCAAGCGCAGTATTTGCTTTTACAGTATCCCATTTTGTACCATAGTCTTTGCTAATGATAAATTTCATCGATAATTTTTTATAGAATACTGAATAATAATTATTATTGAACGGATTTACTAAAAAAAATCCATGATTATTATCTAAAATTAACGCAGTATCTTCCTTTTCACTGACAAAATTATATCTAATTATTGAGTTATTAAATATAAAAAAGAGGTCTTCGTTTCTATAATTTTGTATTGGTGGAGAAGATACATTATAACTCAAGCCATTAAACTTATTCCAGCTTTTACAGTAATCATCAGTATAAATAACTGAGCTATCATATGAATTTTTATCTCCTATTATTGAGTCTACGCCTGACGCATAAAACCTATCATCAGTACTAAGAAAAAAGTCGCCATTATAAAAGTTTACCTTTGGTTTGGGAATTTCCCAAGATAAACCGTTATTAGTGGATAAATATAAAGAATAATAAAAATTTTCATTATATTGATAAATTATTAAATACCCATTCTTTTGCATACAATATAAATAGTATACACTGCTTTTTTCAGGTAATGATACCTTTTCAAAATTAAGATTCTGAGAATACGAGTTTGTATAAATCACCAAAGTAACACATATAATTAGTAATAATGTTCTCATAAACCACCTTTAATAAATAAATAGTCGTATGGAGCTGATATTCAGCTCCATACGGGAAAAAGAATTAGAATTTAACGAAATTTTTAATAGATTTTGTATTGTCGCTGTAAGTAAGAACTATGTAATAGAATCCGTTTGCCAGGCCAGCAATGTCAATCGCCGTATTTGTGATGTCATGATAAGGGTATTCCAAAACCTGCTTCATTGCAAAGTCATAAATATTGATATGTTTTATTCCGGGTCCATTGCTTAGGATATTCAGGTTGTTCTGCGCAGGCACGGGGTATATAGATATGCCGTCTGGCAGGTTGATTTCGGTTATATCCGATACAACCGGCTCGTCGATTGCAATCTGGAAATACCCCTGGCTGATTGAATAATCTGAACCGCCGTTATAGCTAAGTTTAAGCCTGAAATCGTATTGCTCGGTATTCGAGGGTATCGGCCAGCTATAAGTGCCATCTTGTGCGTTCACTGAGGTTGTTACAGTATCCCATGATTTTGATTGGCAGTAGAAAGTATTAATTTGAATCATTTTCCCCCTTGAAAATTTGTTAATTTTCTTAATTGAATTTCTAATGGCATTTTAAAAATTAAATTAGACAAACCGTTTTTTTTTTTTTTTGCCTTGCCTAATTTCTCTGTATTAAATAACTATGACTGTTGATAATTTTGCCTCCATGATGATTTTGTGTTTCATAAGTTTTATGGTTTAAAATGAAAATATCTATATTACATAACTAAAATAAAAAATAATTTGGAGCAATCCAAATTATTTTCGGGAAAAAATAAAAAAAGCCCATACCTTTAAAGTCAGGGCTTGGTAATAGTACGCCAGACAGGATTCGAACCTGTGGCCCTCAGCTTAGAAGGCTGATGCTCTGTCCAACTGAGCTACTGGCGCACAAAGTTTTCAAAATTAAGGCTTTTTTGCCTAAAAAACAAATTTGAGCTTTGTTAATCTGTTAAATTTTCGTAAATTTGAAATCGGGTCAAGTCCCGTGCGGCTAAAACAAGCCCAACCCCGTCAGGTCCGGAAGGAAGCAGCGGCCAGTTTGATTTTAGGGCGCCACGGCCAACTTGGCCTTTATTTTTTTTAGTAAAATCATTTTATTATGTCTTGTGCGTCATTACTAAATTATTGTTGTAGGAATATATTAAATGGCTTTTTTAAAAGATAAGTTTTAATGAAAAAGGAAATAATAATAAATTCTACACTCAACGAAGTGAGAATTGCAATAACCGAGGACGGCAGCCTTGCGGAGTTCTTTATCGAAATGCCCGATAAAGAAAAGTCCATCGGCAATGTTTACTACGGCAGGGTCAATAAAATAGTTCAGGGTATAAATGCAGCATTTGTCGATATCGGCCTGGCGCAGGACGCCTTTCTGCATTTTTCAGACGTGGACGAATCGCTCGAGAATATCGTAACCGACGAGGACGACGAAGACGACGGGATTCCGGGGGATATTTTCGAAGACATCGAAGACCCCAACTACGACTCAGATTACAGCGCTGCGGCTGTTGCCCTCCGCAAAACGAAATATATCGGCAAATCGAACAGCGACCCCAACAAAGCTACTTTCAGGACTAAGAGGTCGGGAAATATAAATATCCACCTGGAAGAAGGCCAGAACATCTTAGTGCAGGTTGTCCGCGAAGCTTACAGCAGCAAAGGCGTCAGGGTGTCCACAAAAATCGCCATTCCGGGCAGATACACAGTGTTCCTGCCTTTCGACAGCATGATAGGCGTTTCCAAGAAAATAGGCACCTACCAGGAGCGCAAACGGCTGAGGTTCCTTGCACGAACATCGCTGCCCGAAGGCTCGGGGTGCATTATCCGGACGGCGGCATTCGGCAAAAACGAAGATGAACTGAAATTGGACTGGGAAAGCCTGGCCAAAATTTGGCGCGATGTGGAAGAAAAAGTAAAAAAAGCCGAGGGGCCGAAGCTTGTTTACCAGGATATGCAGCTTGCCACAAGCGTTATCAGGGACTTGTTCACTCACGATGTGACGCGCGTGGTAGTCGATTCGAAAAAACTATTTAAAGAAATTACTTCTTACCTGCGCTGGGCTTCGCCCAACCTGGTAAAAAAAATCGAACTATACGACAATCCCAGGCCGGTGTTCGATGCTTTCGGGGTGGAAAAAGAACTGGAGACGACATACAAACGGAAAGTACCTTTATCGAGCGGCGGCTCGATTGTCATCGACCAAACCGAGGCCATGACTGTTATTGACGTAAACACAGGCAGGGCAATGACCGACAAACAACAAGAGAAGAACGCTATCAAGACGAACCTTGAAGCATTAAAGGAAATTGCAAGGCAAATCAGGCTGCGCGACCTTTCGGGCATTATACTCGTCGATTTTATCGATGTGTCGCAAGACCAGAACAGGAAAAAGATTTTCAACGAAATGAAAAAAGAAACCCGGCGCGACCGGTCGAAAACGGTTATTTATCCGCTCACCCAGCTCAGCCTGATGCAGATAACAAGGCAAAGGGTCAACCAGAATATCTCCGAGAAAACATCCGAAACCTGCCCCGTATGCCTTGGATTAGGGCGGATACCATCCAAAGCAGTAGTTCTCAACAATATTGAACGGTGGCTCAAAAAGTTCAGGGAAAAATAAAAGGAGTTCAGGCTGGTGCTTTATGCCCACCCGCAAATTGCCCAGTATATTTCCGAGGGCACTTTTTCGAAACTCTCGCGGCTTATGATAAAATATTTTGTGAAAATAAAGGTGCAGCAAAACGAACAGCTGAGTATGGACCAGTTCAGGTTCCATTCTTTCCGCAGGCAGAAAGACATAACACAGGAATTCATTTAAAATGCCCGGCGACGATAAATATGTTTCAATTTTAGGATCAACGGGTTCTATAGGGGTGCAGGCACTCGAAGTGCTCGATTCCGTTGCAACCGGTTACAGAGTTGCATGGCTGACGGCAAACACGAATATCGATTTGCTGGCTGTGCAGGCTAATAAATACAAACCTCAGGGTATTGCCATAAAAAACGAGGGGGCCAGCAGGGAATTCCGCAGGAAATACGATTTCGGCTGTAAAGTCCTTTCCGGCGAGCAGGGAATTATCGAGGCGGCAGGCGACGGGGCCAACAGCCTCGTGATTTCGGCGCTTGTAGGATTTAGCGGAGTACTGCCGACGCTGGCAGCAATTAATGCCGGCACAGACATTGCACTTGCAAACAAAGAGACACTCGTTAGCGCCGGGCATTTGGTAAACGAAGCTGCAAATATATCCGGTTCCCGGATAATTGCCGTGGACAGCGAGCATAGCGCTATACTGCAATGCCTGGCAGGCGAAGACCGGGCTAATATAGAAAAGCTTATACTGACAGCCTCGGGAGGCCCCTTCCTGAATATCCCCAAATGCGAATTCCGCAGGCTGACTGTTAAGCAGGCCCTTAAGCATCCTAATTGGTCGATGGGCAGCAAAATTACAATCGACTCGGCTACGATGATGAACAAAGGCTTCGAGGTTATCGAAGCTTACTGGCTTTTTGGCGTAGGGCACGAGAACATCGAGGTAGTAATCCATCCCCAGAGTATCATCCATTCCATGGTACAGTTCAGGGACGGTTCTATTAAAGCACAAATGGGTATGCCTGATATGCATGTGCCTATTCTGTATGCATTTACATACCCCAAAAGGCTGGGCAGCACTTTTAGAAGGCTCGACATCACCGATTACGGCTGCCTGGATTTCCATAAACCGGATTACGATAAATACAGGTGCCTTAAACTGGCTTACGAAGCGCTCGAAACAGGCGGCAATGCCACAACGGCGCTTAATGCTGCCAATGAAGTTGCCGTTTCTGCTTTTCTCGATAATGCAATTAGTTTTGACTGTATCCCGGTAATCGTGGAAAAAGCGCTTGCCCTGCTGCATTACTCAAGCTCACCGGGGCTCGATGAAATAATCGAGACGGATATAAATACAAGAGATTTATGCAGGGAAATAATTAAAAACTTGAATTAAAATGATAATAATATAATAATATATAAGGGTTTACAATGGATTTTTTAATCACTTTGATTTATTTTATAGTAGCTATCGGTGTACTGATACTTGTACACGAATTCGGCCATTTTATGGCTGCAAGGCTCACTAAAACTAGGGTTGACACTTTTTCTGTCGGTATGGGCTTCAGGGTTTTGGGATGGAATAAAATTAGCGGATTCTCGTTCGGGCGGCTGCCCAAAGACTGGGAAGGCAACGGCGCAACCGACTACAGGCTTTCGCTATTCCCGCTTGGCGGTTACGTTAAAATCGTCGGTATGATTGACGAAAGTATGGATGATAAATATGCCGTATCCGAGCCTCAGCCGTGGGAATTCAGGTCGAAAGGCACATTTGCCAAGCTGTTTATGATATCAGCCGGCGTAATTATGAATTTTGTTTTGGCGGTTGTAATATTTGCCTCGGTACACTTGTTCTGGGGCGAAGAATTGTTCGAAACCACTACCGTAGGTTATGTGCAGAAGAATTCTCTGGCCGAAGCATTCGGGCTTAAAAAAGGCGATAAGATTGAAACCATTAACGGCAACAAGATTTCGGACTGGGTACAGTTAAAAGAGCAGCTGACACTCGAAAAATTCGGGGCAAACAGGAATATCACCGTTACCAGAGACGGAAGCGCCCGTCAGCTTGTCATTCCCGGCGACTCCATTGTCAGGGCTTTGGGCAATGAAAAGAACATTGGCATTTTCCCCGACAATATGAAGGTTGTATTAACTTCGGTATCATCGATTGATCCTGCCGGGAAGGCGGGACTCGAATCAAATGATACTATAATATCCATCAACGGAGAAACGATAAACTCAGTTTTCGAAATGCAGGATATCCTGAAAAACAATAAAAAAACACAGGTGATAATTAGTTGGAAACGCGGCAGTGCGGTATATACGGACTCACTGCTCACGAAGGCGGACGGTACTGTCGGCGTGGGCCTGGGCGAGTCTTATACCGGCCCAAAATCGCTGCAGAGTTTCGGCATTATCGAATCGGCAGTATTCGGCTGGGATGAGTCCATAAGGAATATCGACCTGTTTATTACTACGATTTCGCAAATCGTTAAGGGCAACCTCTCGCTGCAAAAAAGCCTTGGCGGCCCAGGCACAATATTTATTCAGGCAGGCAGGCAAGCCGAGCACGGCTTTGATTATTTCCTGCGCTTTATGGCCATTTTGTCGGTAACACTTGCTTTAATCAACATTTTGCCAATACCTGCGCTCGATGGTGGCCACTTGGTGTTCATCGTTATCGAGGGTATTATCCGCAGGGAAATCTCCGTCAAAGTGAAAATGGCATTCCAGCAGGTTGGAATGGTATTGCTCCTTCTGCTGATGGTTTATTTGATTTATAACGATATTACAAGGTTATGACATGAGCCTTAAGCCTCGGATTTTAATTACCAACGACGACGGTATTGATGCCCCGGGCCTGCAAAAACTTGCTGAAAGCCTGAGCAGGGATTGGGATATATTCATTGCCGCCCCCGAAAAACAAAAGAGCGCAGTCAGCAATGCACTCAATATTTCGAATCCGCTAAGGGTTTACGAAAGCAGGCGAAACGGTTATTGCAGGAGCTGGGCTATCAACGGCACTCCGGCTGATTGCGTCAAGCTGGCCTTAACGACTCTTTTGGGCTTCAAGCCTGATTTGCTGATTTCGGGAATCAATCATGGTCAAAACACTGCAATCAATATTTTATACTCGGGCACTGTTGCCGGCGCTGCCGAAGGCCTGCTGTTCGGAGTACCTTCTATTGCAGCTTCGCTGGCTTCTCACGATTATTCTGCCAATATGGGCAATGCTGTGGAATATGTTAAAACGATAGCCCATGCGGTCCTTGCAAAAGGGCTGCCTTACGGTACGATGCTCAATGTTAACATTCCTGATATTCCTGCCGGAGAAATCAGGGGCATTAAGGTGACGCACCAGAGCAAGAACACCTGGAATGACAGATACGAAGAAAGGAAAGACCCATTCGGAAGGACATATTACTGGTTTGCAGGCAGCTTCGGCAATGGCGACCCCAACCCGGATTGCGACGACAATGCAGTTGCAGCCGGTTATGTTTCTGTAACCCCGATTGAGTTTAACTTTACGAGTACCGGTAATATCAAAAAAGTTAAATCTATTTTTACTAACTGATTTAATTTTTTACAATTGAAATTCTTTGTTATTTTTATATTAATGAAAAAAAATTTATTTAAAATTTATTAAGTAAAAATGTCTAATATCATAACATTAGAGCAGATACAGGAAGGCATGATAGTTGCCGAGCCGATTCTCAACAACTTTGGCCAGGTGCTTATTTCGCCGGGAGTAATACTTCAGGAGAAGCATAAAAACATACTAAAGACCTGGAATATCAAAGCAATTTGCATTAAATCGGACGACGCCGACGAGGAAGTGGAAATTAGCGAAGAGCTAAGGGCCCTGGCAGTCGAAAGGCTGAACAAACGGCTAATATGGGAACCGCGGAATGCTATTGAGAATAATCTTTATCAGGTGGGAATATTACAAACAGCAAAAAATATACTGAAAAAGAAGCAAAAGGAACACAGTGGACATAATTAGCAGAATACTAAAAAGCGTCGAAGATTTTCCTACATTGCCGACAGTTTATACAGCCCTGACGGACGTCATGGCCAATCCGCGCTCTACTTCGCAGGATGCCGCAAATGTGATAATGAGGGATCAGTCGGCGGCCAGCAAAGTGCTTAAAACCGCAAACTCGCCTCTTTACGGCTTCCGCGGAAGAATTGACACCATATCGCAGGCAATATTCCATATCGGGTTCGAAGAAGTGAGGAACCTGATTATTGCTATATCGATAATGGATATTTTTAAAAATACCAAACTAACAGTAAGCTATAATCCGGTTGAACTATGGAAGCATTCAATTGCCGTTGGCGTAATAACTAAAATAATCGGCAAGGAACTCGGTGTAAAGAATCTGGAAAACTATTTCCTTGCCGGAATACTGCACGATATCGGCAAGCTGCTGTTCCTGAAGGAATTGCGCAGCGAATATGATACAACTCTTAAATATGCTGCCGAGAAAAAAATTTCAATCAAAGACGCAGAAGCAGAAACTCTTGGTATTACCCATACCATTGCGGGCGAACTTATATCCGAAAAATGGAAACTGCCCGCACCTTTGCGCAATGCAATCAAGTATCATTATTCGGGCATTGTGGACGGCGAAGTCAAATTCCTGCCTGCAAGTGTCCATATCGCCAATGTTACGGCCAGGATACTCGAACTTGGCGAAGCAGGCGACGAGCTTGTACCCGAGCCGAATTTTACTGTATGGAAAGCCCTCAAACTTAGCGACGACTTTTTCTCCAAAAATCTAAACCGTTTTTTAATGGATTACGAAACATCATTAACTTTGTTTGCAATTTCTTAGGCAGATACCATGAAAAGCAATGACAGCAAGCCAGCCGGCAAACTATTACAGGAATTTACCGATGCTGTCGTTGAATATACTTACCTGAGAAAAAACTCGGATTTTCTCCCCGATATTGTCAATCAGGGGCTTCAGGTATTTCTTAAATTCCCATATTCTCATTCTGCTTCGCTATTCCTTCTTAACGATTTATCATTTGAATTCGAGCACAACAAAACCCTGCCCGAGATTTTTACAACGGAAAATAACCAGCTTTTCTCCAGCCTGATAGACAAGGGAATAATCGGGAATGCGCTCGAATCGGGACATAAATTAGCTTATCAGAGGGACACTGAAATCAGCCACGATTTTCTGATTTTTCCGTTGATTACGTCAAACAGCGGCGTTGTTGGGATATTGATGCTTACGTTAGATGATTCTTTATCTGCCAGAAGCAAAACTGCCGAAGCAGCTTTGGCAAACCTGCACAAGATGACTTCAATACTTTCGAGCCTGTTTGCCACCATCGTCGAAAACAGCCTGTTTTTCCAAAACCTCAACAAAGCACATTCATTGCTCGAGCAAAAGGTAGCCGCCAGGACCATGAGCCTTATCCAGGGCAAAAGGGAATTGCAAACAATAATTGATACTTTGCATACAGGAATACTGATAGTTGAGTCGGAATCAGGAAAAATTATTAACAGCAATCCGATTGCTCAGAAGATGATTGGACTGGGCCCCGAACTTCTGACAGGCCAGCTATATACTGATTTTTTTCCGCCCGCCCCCGGCGATCCCGACGGGAGCATCGGAAAAGGCAGTGTGGAATCAATTCTGAAAACATTCGATAATAATTCAATTCCTGTACTAAGGAATATATCCGATATTTTCCTGGGCAGCCATAAATACCGAATCGAGAGTTTCCTGGATATAACCGAACGTAAAAACGCCGAAACTGCCCTGAAAAAGTCAAACGAACTGCTTGAACTAAAAGTACAGGAAAGGACTATCGACCTGCAGCTTCTGGTGCACAAACTGAAAGAAGAAGTTACGGAAAGGGAAAAAGCAGAGAAAGTGCTGCGCAGGATGCTCGAAACCGAAAAAGAGGTGGGCGACCTGAAAACAAGGTTCATTTCGCTGGTTTCGCACGAATTCAGGACGCCGATGACAATTATCCGCTCGGCGGCACAAATGATTGAAAAATTCAAAGATAAACTAACCGACGACGAAAAAACGGAAAAAATTAAAAGGATATTGGTAACTGTCGATACTATGTCCGATATTCTCGAAAACGTCCTCTTTATCGGCAAAACCGATTCGGGCACAATCAACCTGAATCCAAGGGAAACCGACCTTGCAGAGCATTGTGCCAATATAATAAATGACCTTAAACTCGGGCTCGATTCATCGAGGCAAATTAATCTCAGGCTGCCCGTTGGCAGTGCAAAATCCTGGGTGGATACCAAACTGCTAAGGCATATTTTATTCAATCTTATATCCAATGCAGTTAAGTATTCCCCCGAAACATCTCCTATAGATTTTTCGCTCGAGGTGGACGACAGCAAGTCGGTTCTAACGGTTACCGATTACGGTATTGGTATTCCGGCTGACGAGCAGGAAAAGATTTTTGAATTGTTCTACAGGGCAAGGAACTCCGGCTCTATTCCCGGCACAGGCCTCGGAATGTCGGTTATCATTCGCTCAATTAAGCTGCACGGCGGTAAGCTCGAGCTTTCGAGCAAGGAAAACGCAGGCTCTACTTTCAGGGTCTCACTCCCGAATTTAAAGAGTATTCAGGCTGTGTAATGAAGAAAAAGATACTTATAGTCGAAGACGAAGAAATAATCAGGAAAGATTTGGTCAGGACTCTTGAACTATCTGATTATGAAGTGTGTTCGGCTACTAACGGCAAAATGGCTTTGGAACTTGCTATACGGAATCCACCGGATTTAATTATCTCCGATATAATGATGCCCGAAGTTGACGGTTACACCTTCCTGATGGAGATACAGCAAATGAAGGAAATTGCCGATGTGCCGTTCCTTTTCCTTTCGGCTAAAAGCGACAAATCAGACATCAGAGAGGGCATGAACTTAGGGGCTGACGATTTTATTACAAAACCGTTCGATATTGACGAGCTGCTTAATGTGATAGAAACCAGATTGAAGAAAAAGGAAATCAGTACCGAGAAATTTCAGCAGAAATTCGAAAGCCTTAGGACAAATATTCGCCAGAACCTGCCTCACGAAATAAGGACACCCCTGAGTGTAATTATTGGTTATACTGATTTGCTGCTCAATAAAATCGATGAAGTGAGCAAAAAGGAAATCAGGGATATGATACTCAATATCAAGTCTTCGACTATGAGGCTCAATTCTTTGTTCGAAAACTACCTGCTATATGCAAATCTTGAAATAATTGCCACTAACGCAGCTGAAATGGAAAAGCTGCGCAAAGGCAGGACTGTTGCCCCTGAATCGATAATTAAGTCGGTCATCGAGTATGAATCCGAAAAGCATAAAAGAGAAAAGGATATACTGCAAAATGTGGACGAGGGAATGATTGCAGTATCAGAGCAGTATTTTATGAAAGCATTCGAGGAAGTATTCAATAATGCCCTCAAATTCTCAAAGCCCGGCACAATGATTGAAGTGACTGCCTTTGCAGGCCCGGAATCATACCAGGTAACAGTTAAAGACTATGGCAGAGGCATGACAGCCGGCCAAATAACCGATATCGGGGCCTATGTGCAGTTTGAACGCAAGGTATTCGAGCAGCAGGGAGCCGGCCTGGGCCTGGCAATTGCCCGCAGGATTATTGAGTTGCATGGTGGCAAAGCGAGAATAACAAGCGAACCGGATAAATTTACATTAGTCGAGATGGAATTTCCACTGCTCGTATAATGGAATTCTATTGCATATAAATGAAGGCCGCCATCCTGCCTGAAACGTCTTTATCCCTTCTGTATGAATGATAATTCCGGTCTGCAATTGTACAAATCCCGGAAACTTCTATGTGTTCATGCTTTATTCCTGAATCAATGAGCTGCTGGTAGATTTGTTTCTTATTATCGAATAAATATTTATCTTCAGATACTTGCCTGGCCGATAAAGGAAAGTGCTGCGCCACATCCCACATCACTTCGTAATTCTCGCCTGAAGCACACGGTGAAACATAAACGAGAATATCTGAAGGATTGCAAGAAAAAAGGCCAACCATTTTATCGATACCGGACTTAACTATGTTCTGCATAGTGCCTTTCCAGCCTGAATGGAAAGCACCAATTACCCTGTGTATAGGGTCGTAGGCAAGTACAGCGGCACAGTCTGCTATTTTTACGGCGATGGCCAGTCCGGGGGTGTCAGTTACTAAACCGTCTGATACATTAAGCCCTGTATCAAAGTGCACCTGTTGAATTTCAATACCATGAACCTGTTTCTGAAAAATGAATTTCGACTGCTCGATTCCCGTTGTGTCCGAAAGCAGCCTTTTCGATTCTTCCACTTCAGTGTCTTTAAAAATTCGTGCCCCGATGTTGGAAAATGTTATCCCTTTGCCGTCAAAGAGATTGCCGTTTTTCAGCGTTACTCCCGCAAGAATTTCTCTTGGTGGGAAAATTTCAGGCACGAGAATATCTATTTTATTCATTATCAATTTCGATTATTCTATAAAGTTTCGAATTCAAATTTAGCAAATTACTCAGATATTCTTCAGAATTATAGTTCAAAACAATGTGCCTGCAGTTTCTTGCAGTAGAAACCGAATCGGCAATACG
>DAINRZ010000052.1:0-12328 GCA_036741575.1 Kapaibacterium sp. (SeqCode) | reverse complement strand
TTGAAGATATTTATAACTTCAGGGTATTAGTATATCCCGCCAAATCCTTACCAAATACTGCATTTATCAAAGTAAAATCGGCAAGGTACAGGGCAGACAGCCTGCTGGACTATCTCGGCATCATAAAACCGGATAGTGTCGATCATATAATGGGGCTGACTGCAAGCGATATCTCGACAACAGTAAGGGACAATAGCGGCGAAATAAAAAAGCCATTGAGCAAATATGCAGACTGGGGAGTGTTCGGCTTAGGGTATATGCCGGGAGAAAGCAGTGTTGTATCGGTGTTCCGGCTAAAACACAAGGACCAAAACAGATATATCGAAAGGCTGAAAAAAGTATGTATTCATGAACTCGGCCACAATCTCGGGCTTCCGCATTGCACCACATACGGATGCATTATGAGCGATGCAAACGAAACAATCAGGACTGTGGATAACGAAAAACTGGAACTATGCTCCGGTTGTAAGATGATAATAGGAAGATAAAACTACTTTTGCCAGGGCAATTTGCCAAGGTCGACATTGCCGCCGGAAAGGATTATTCCTATTCTATTACTTCTGAAACGCTCGCCATGCTGCATGATAGCACCCAGGCAAACAGCCGCCGAGGGCTCAATGACAATTTTCATCCTTTCCCAAACCAGCTTCATGGCTTTTATTGTGTACTCGTCGCTAACTGTAACTATATCATCGACTTTCTGACTGATAACCGCAAAAGTCAATTCGCTTAATGAGGTCAGCAAACCATCTGCGATTGTCTTTGGGTTAACAGACGGGTGAATGAATCCGTCCCGAAGCGACCTGAAAGCATCGTCTGCTCCTTCGGGCTCGCCAGCGATAACTATTGTTTCCGGCGATAAACCTTTTACGGCAATCGATGTGCCGCTCAGCAGGCCGCCGCCGCCTACAGGAGCCATGACGATATCTAACTGTTCAGTTTCCTCGAGCAGTTCCACTGCAGCAGTTCCCTGCCCGCAAATGACATTAAAATTATTGTAAGGATGGATAAATACAGCGCCGGTATTTTCAACTACCTTATTCAGGGTCGATTCTCTTGCTTCGAGTGTAGGCTCGCAATATAAGATTTCCGCTCCATACCCGGCAACCGCGTCTTTTTTTACCTGGGGAGAGTTCGAGGGCATTACGATAAAAGCCTTTATTCCACGCATTTTAGCTGCCAGCGCCAATGCCTGGGCATGGTTGCCGGATGAATGAGTGGCTACCCCCCCGGCTGCCTCTTCATCAGTAAGGCAGGCTATTGCATTGCTTGCCCCACGGAATTTAAATGCACCTACCTTCTGCAGGTTCTCGCACTTGAAGTAAATGCTGCAATCTGTTATAATATTTATGCTTTCGGATGACAGTACAGGAGTTCTGTGAATAAGCCCATTTATTCTTTTGTGTGCTTTCCTGATATCCTCAAATTCGGGCACCAATACGGATTCTGTTCTTTCCAATTCTCAGCCTACTACTTTATATCCAACATCTTCAACCGAAGCTTTTATCTTTTCAATATCGGGTGTCCCTTCTATATAAGCAGCATTATCCTGCAGCACAACATCCACTTTATCGACACCCTGGACTTTCTCGATGGCTTTTTTTACGTTCATTACACAATGGTTGCAGCTCATACCTTCAATTTTCAGCATCATTGAATTTTGCATTTCCATTTTCTTCTCCTTATTAAATCTATTTAATAAAAATTTTCTATATAATGACATAGCTAACAGCCCCAGAAAGACTATGCTGACTATAAGTTTAAGTTCATAGGGCAATATTCCGTCTTCATGGTTGTGACCATGTACCATTATTGAATGCGGATTCATACTCGTCATAGCAAATATCTCATCGAGTATTAATCCAAATAGCATACTTAAAATAGTAATTGAACCAATAAATATTAAAGTAGTCTTTTTCCCCAGTGTATTCATGAGAATTGATAGGGATGCGGCATTGGTGGCAGGCCCGGCTGCAAGGAACACAAAAGCTGTCCCCGGCGAAAATCCTTTCATAATAAGAACTATTGCAATCGGGATGGAGGCAGTTGCACACACGTACATGGGTATGCCTACTGCTACCATAACCAACATTCCGGTAATACCACTGTTTATTCCCGTTCCTTCGAAGAAATTATCGGGAATCAGGTAAGCAATTAATCCTGCGGCTATAACGCCGATTATAAACTGGACGGAAATATCGTCGAGAAATTCCACGAATGAATAATAAAAGAATTTTCTTAGCTTTGATTCTTTATTGATAGTGTTGTAATCAGCTACTTCAATTACTGGTTTGGGATTAGAGCCCGGAGGCTGTTTGTCAAAGGTTTTTACAGCAAAGCCGCCCACAATACCCATTATAAAAGCAGCAATTGGCCTGAATATGGCGAACACCCAACCAAGCATGCCATAGGTAGCTATAATGCTGTCTATTCCGGTTTGCGGCGTTGATATCAGAAACGATACTACCGAACTTTTTGATGCCCCGTTTTTATACATATAAACAGCCGAAGGTATTACGCCGCAAGAACATAGCGGCAGAGGCACTCCAAACAATGCTGCCTTGAACAAGGACAGGAAATTGTTTTTGCCCATGTGCTTCGAAACCATGTCTTTGGTAACAAACAAGTTGAGCAACCCAACGAATAACAGTCCCAAAACTATATACGGAGCCATTTCCAGAAACATGTAAACTGTTTCTTCGAGGACATCCGTTATTATATTTGGTATATTCATATTTTCAACTATAAATAACTAAATAGAAGAAAAATATCCGAATTTATTTTCATATATACTCACAATCTGTAACTAAAAAAAAAGCCGGCAAATCGCCGGCTGATTCAAAATAATTGAAGTTTTAAAAAGCTTACTTAATAATTTCCATTTTATTGGTATATACTTTGCCGCCTGCCCTGAGCTGATAATAATATATGCCCTGAGGAAGTGTCGTCGATTCGAAGGGTATATTGTATTCGCCGCTTTCCATGAAACCATTTATCAAGACTTTCAGCGGGTTGCCAATAGCATCGAATAAAGTCAAAGTTGCCTGGCAGCTATTTTCCAATTTGAACTTTATAACTGTGCTCTCCCCAAAAGGATTAGGAAAGTTTGTCATTATTTCCCTGTTTTCGAAAATATTATCACGAACTTCTGCAACGCCTACAGTAAAGCGCCATGTCTCGGTAAGGTCGCTGCTGCCCTTGGAATTTCTGGCCATTACCCTCCAGTAGTAAGTTGTATTATTTTTAAGAGAGGCTAATTGATGGTAATTATTTGATACTATATCATCAAAAACAGTATTAACAAAATCGATATCGTAACCTACCTGTAGGTAGTATTCAGTGGCGTTTTCAGCCTTCGACCATTCAAGTTTGACCGATGTAGCCAGGCCTGTTGTTTTATTAGCAGGAGCACTAAGTACGGGCATCGCTGGCATACCGGTATTGTCAACTTTCGTGGTAATACTTCTGGTGGCCGACCATTGGCCCTGCCCGGCAGTATTTATAGCTGCCACATGCCAGTAATACTTTGTATCGTGGGCTAGCTTTGTGATCTTATAAGTAGTCTTGTTAGTTGTATATTCCTCGTAAACAGTCTCGAAATCCTCATCCTCGGAAAGCTGCAACTTATAAGATGTAGCTCCGGCAGAAGACTGCCATGAGAAATCGATATCAATTTCTGTATTTTTCGCATCGTCGTCTGGTTTGCTAAGCTGCGGTGCAGCCGGCGGAGGTGTGAAACTGCCTGTTTTAAATGAAAATACATTCGACCATGGGCTCGATCCGGCAGTGTTCTTAGCCTGCACGCGCCAATAATATGTGGTATTGGGCTCCAGCCCGGTGTAATCATAAGTAGTCGTGGCCTGGTCTCTTTCGAAAACCATTGAACCAAAAGAATCTGACTTGGAAAGCTGGATTTTGTATTCTGTAGCCCCAACAGCAGAGCTCCATGCAAACGATACGTTATATTTCTGGCCTGTTGCATTATTTGCAGGTTTTGTCAGCACAGGAGCTTTGGGTACATCGACCGAGCCGGTGGATGTAATTTTAAACCAATAAGTGTAATCCTTGCTTTCCCCGTTAACAACCAGGCCTTTGATGTTTACAGTATATTTAACCTCATCCTGCAGGTTGTCTGTTTTCCACCGCAGGCAGTTGCCAACGCTGCCCCAGTTATTACTTTTGCCGAAGCTGTGTGTATTCAGGCTTTTCGTAGAGCCTTCGGGGATAACTTCAATTTTTACGCTGCTTATATCTACGTTATTGTTATTGAACCATTTTGACTTATCGTAAAATGCCGAGAAACTGAGGAACCAGTCTTTCTTTACATATTCCGGGGGATAATTATGGTATGGGTATGCTATAAAATCTACATCTATCGATTTTGAATACTCAGAAGTATAATAAAGGGCCATGCCACTTGTGAAATACTTGTTATCTGTTTTGGGTGTGCCGTCAACTCTGCCAAAAGACACTTTTGTTATAAAAGGATTTATAATAGCCAGCCTGTGGCCCAGGCTTTCGGTATTATCGTCAATCATCCAGCTTATTATTGATATAATAGAAGAAATAAGCGGCGAGCCCGGCATAGACCACTGCATAAATAAATTTGAATTCTCAGTTCCGTCATATCCGTCGCTTGTAAAGCAATACCATGAACTCGGGGGGGTATGGTTTATTGTATTGTTTGCCGTACACATCAAGGCGCCCTGCTGAGTGTTCGGTTCTTTTTCCATATCGTATGCAATTGGAGGCAAACCATGTATTGTTCTTATCTTGTTAATCTCGTTGGTAACTTTCACTCTTTCCGTTTCAAGAATAACACCTTTTTGGCAATTAGCCACGTTAGGATTCGTCTGGTATATATCCTCCCATGTTTCTGCTGTCATTCTCCCCGTATGGGCAAATGAAAGCAAAAGGATAATAAGGCTGGTTATCGGGGCAAAACTCTTCATATTTTTCCTAATCTATTTATTTTACAATTCTTTTTACAATCCAACACCGCAAATAGTAAATACGAATAAGGCTGACGATTATTCACCGCAGCCTCAAAAAACAATTAACTATCTGGATATTACTCGCCTATAAGGGCTTTGTAAGCATTTACATCCATTAATTCGGAAATCTCCGAAGGATTGGCAAGCTCCATCTTTATCATCCATCCGGCTCCGTATGGATTAGTGTTTACGGTTTCCGGTGCATCGTTTAAAGCGCCGTTGACCTCGATAATCTTGCCAGAAACCGGGGCATACATATCTGCAACTGTTTTTACTGCTTCTATTGTACCGAAACTATCACCAATACTGAGTACCGCTGCCGAATCGGGGATGTCGATATAAACGACGTCGCCTAATTCTCCCTGTGCGTGGTCAGTGATGCCGATAGTTCCAATATTCCCTTCTACTCTAATCCATTCGTGGTCCTTAGTGTACTTCAGTTCGTCCGGATAATGCATTTGCAACTCCAATAAGTTTTCAATAATCTTCAATTAGCTGAAAAGGAAAATTAAGAAAGAGAATGCGATTTTCAAAATTTATCAGAAGTTTTTCCAGTCATTTCGTTCCAGATATTTTGTATCGATATTGCCGGCAATGAAATCCGGGTTTGTCATCATTTTCTGATGGAATGGGATTGTTGTTTTGATACCTTCAATAACAAATTCGTCGAGTGCGCGGCTCATCTTTGCTATTGTTTCCGTCCGTGTTGGTGCAAATGCAATGAGTTTGGCAACCATAGAATCGTAATGAGGTGGAATAGAATAACCTTGATAGATGTGCGAATCAACTCTTATACCGTGGCCGCCGGGGAAATGCAGGCTTTCGATTCTGCCTGGCGAAGGCCTGAAGTTCTCGTAAGGGTCTTCGGCGTTTATCCTGCATTCTATTGCGTGCATTTTTGGTTCTAAAGGCTTAAGCGAAAGCTTTTCGCCCGCAGCAACAAGTATTTGCTCTTTAATAAGGTCAATTACCAGTGATTCTTCGGTAACCGGGTGCTCCACCTGTATCCTGGTATTCATTTCCATGAAATAAAAATTCAGCTGCTCATCCACGAGAAATTCGATTGTTCCAGGGCCGTAATAACCAACAGCCGCAGCCCCGCCAACAGCCGCAGCCCCCATTCTTTTCCTAATATCGGGATTTATAATCGGCGAAGGCGCTTCCTCGATGAGTTTCTGGTGCCTTCGCTGAGTGGAGCATTCTCTTTCGTTCAAATGAATTATGTTGCCGTACTTGTCGCCTATCAATTGTATTTCGATATGACGCGAGCCGGTCACAAGTTTTTCAATATAAATATCGGGATTTGTGAAAAAAGTCCCTGCTTCGGAGCGTGCCAGGTTGAAGCCCTTTTCGAGCTCGGCAGGGCTTCCGACAAGCCTCATGCCTTTGCCGCCGCCGCCGGCTACTGCTTTAAGCATTACCGGATAGCCTATTTCACCGGAAATCTTCAGAGCTTCGGCAACAGTGTTGACAATCCCAAGGCTTCCGGGAACTACCGGTACATCGGCATTGCGCATAGTTTCTTTGGCAACGGATTTATTACCCATTTTCCTGATTGCATCGGCGCTGGGGCCGATAAAAACGAGGCCGCAATCATTGCATACATCAACGAAATAATCGTTTTCTGCCAGAAATCCGTAGCCCGGATGAATGGCATCGGCGTTGGTAACTGCCGCAGCTGCTATTATAGAGGGGATATTCAGGTAGCTTTCCCGGCTGGCAGGCGGCCCTACGCAAACTGCTTCATCTGCAAAGCGTACATGCAGGGAATTGCGGTCGGCTTCGGAGTAAATGGCTACAGTTCTAATTCCAAGCTCTTTGCACGCTCTTATGACCCTAAGGGCTATTTCGCCCCTATTGGCAATTAATACTTTTTTGAACATAGCGAATAATCTGAATTAATCGGGTTTAATTAAAAACATTGGCTGATTATATTCCACAGCTTCTGAATTCTCCACAAGTATTTTTACTATAGTACCTGCAATATCGCTTTCAATTTCATTCATCAGCTTCATAGCCTCGACTATACAAAGTGTGGAACCGGCTGAAACATGGTCGCCAACTTCGACAAACGGGCCCGAATCGGGCGAAGGTGCACGGTAGAAAGTTCCAACCATAGGTGACTTAATTCTGTGAAGCCCTTCTTCTTCGGTAGATACCGATGGCACTGTGACTGCTGCATTAGCTACTGCCTGCTGGACAGGCGACTGGGGAGGCACAGCTGCCGCAAGATGGGGTGCTATTATAGTGGGTTGTGTAAACGCAGGTGTGGCAATGTTTTCGGCAAATTTGCGTGAAAGGGAAATCTTAGTCCCTTCTTCTTCTATGATTAATTCGCCGGCTGTGCTTTCGTCGAAAATTTTAATCAGCCTTCTTAGATACTGCAGGTCCATTTATTTCCTCGGTTAAATGAATAAAAAGCGCGCTGAGGGCAGGTATTAACATGCCTAAATAACGCCTGTAATAATTTCTATTCTTTTACACGTTCCATGTACTCACCCGTCCTGGTGTCAATTCTGATGAGGTCTCCCTCGTTGACAAACAGGGGTACCGGAATTATAGCGCCGGTTTCAACAGTAGCAGGTTTGAGGGTGTTTGTTGCGGTATCGCCTTTTAGTCCCGGTTCAGTATGCTCGACCCTCAGGAAAACATGTGGTGGAAAATCGATTGAAATAACCTGGTTATCAACAAATGCTAACTGTACATCCTGGTTTTCTTTCATGTATTTATCGTAGCCGCCGACTAATTCTGCAGCAACGGGTATCTGGTCGTAGTTTTCGGTATTCATAAAGAACAAGGTGTCGCCGTCCCTGTAAAGATATTGGTATGGATGGCGTTCCACCCTTATTAACTCTACTGATTCGCCCGATCGAAAGCGGTTTTCGCTGAGCTTGCCGGTGCGCATGTTCCTCATTTTTACCTGGTAGAAAGCCCTTAAGTTGCCGGGCGTCCTGTGCTCGGATTCGAGTACTACATGCATTTCGCCGTTAAAGTTCAACACTACGCCGGGTTTCAAATCAGATGATGTTCCAGCCATAAAAATCCTTAAAAATACTTACTAAAACTTGATTAATGAGGTGTCTGCCGGATTCGAACCGGCGTTCACGGTTTTGCAGACCGTTGCCTAACCACTTGGCTAAGACACCAAAATAGAACTACAAAATTATTTAACTTTAACTAAATTTGCAAATAAAGTTTTATTTAATTAATCCTCAATTTTTAGTTGCCCCTACCGATATTTGAAATATCGAAAATTGAAATATAAAATCTAAAATGGAGATGAAAGATGGGCGAAGGAATCACCGGTACATCAAAAGCCGACACTTCAGTATTCGAAATTATCGAGTTTACTATTGTATATCCCGATAAAAACGGAGTGTTGAAAAAACAATATTTTGGGATTAGTGTGGCTAAGATCTTATCGATTATTGAAATACCACAGCTGACAAGATTGCCCAACATGCACAGCAGCGTTTATGGTGTTTTCAGGCTCAGGGAATCAATTATACCTGCGCTCGACCTGAGTAAAAACCTTTATGGCATTAAAAACCAGGGCGATAAGCAGAAAATGATTATTACTGATTTTAATAAAATTAAACTTGGATTGATTGTCAATGAAGTCAAAAGTATTCACCATGTAAGGTGGAGCGATATCGATACGCCCGATTCGCTCAGCGATTTGGAAGGAGAGCAGAGTTCCTTCGTGGGAGTACTGAAATTCGAGGATAGGAACCTGCTGATGCTCGACCTGGAAAAAATTATTGTCGATATCGATCCGACTAAAGCAATTGCTAATATTTCGAACAAGGAAAAAATCGTCAATTGGAATCCGATTGCCGTTACTGCCGACGATTCCTCCACCATACGAAAAATGATAGCAGAAAGGTTGAACAAAGCCGGTTTTACTATTAAATCATTCAACGATGGAGAAAAAGCATGGAATTACCTGCAGGAATTGGCAGCACAAACCGAGCAGGGCATGAAACTGGCCGATTTGGTTAATATTGTTATAACTGATATCGAAATGCCGCTGCTAAACGGCTATGCCCTAACAGAAAGAATTAAAAAAGACAGCAGGCTGTCGCAAATACCTGTTATAATTTTCTCTTCCATCATATCGCCCGAAAATATGCAAAAGGGTATTGCTGCCGGCGCCGACGCTCAATTAACCAAGCCCCAGATTGGCGAACTGCTGGAAACGATAAGCGCTTTAATTACAAATAATTAAAATGGATTTTCTTCAATGCTCAGGGAGTAATAATAATGGCAATCGACAATAATATTCTGCTGGAATCCGGTACTAATGAATTAGAAGTTGTTGAATTCATTGTCGGATTCAACGATAAAAGAAACAGGTGGGTGGAGCAGTCTTTTGGGCTGAATGTTACCAAGGTAAGGGAAATAATAAGGATGCCCGAACTTACATCGATGCCGAACCTGGCTTTCGGTATTAACGGGGTATTCAACCTGAGAGGTCAAATTGTGCCTGTTGTTGACCTAAGAAAAATCCTTTATGGGAGAAACGAAGACAACACTAAATGTAAAATGATAGTTACTGAATTCAACCAACTCTGGATTGGATTCATTGTAGATAATATCCACAGGATACACAGAATATCATGGACAGAAATCGATGCTCCCGATACACTGAATGAATTAGACAACGAAAACACTACTATTACAGGAATAATCAAATTCAGCGACAGAAATATCCTGATGCTCGACGTAGAAAAAATTATTGCAGATATCGATCCGAACATGGCAATTGAAACCGGAGCCACGCTCGAAAGGATTATCGAGGGGAAGCCGATTGCCGTGACCGCCGAAGACTCGATTACAATCAGGAAAATGATTACCGAAAGGCTTACAAAAGCAGGATTCGACGTAAAATCATTCAGCGACGGCAAGTCGGCGTGGGAATACCTTGAAAGCCTCTCCAAATCACATAAGCCCGAAGAAAATATTTTCAGGAAATGCAGTATCCTGATTACCGATATTGAAATGCCGAATATGGACGGATATACATTGACAAGAAGAGTAAAAGCCGATAATATATTGAAAAAGCTTCCTGTAATTATTTTCTCTTCAATGATTAACAATGATATACTTCACAAGGGCGCTTCGGTAGGCGCCGATGCACAATTGTCGAAACCACAGATAGGTGAGCTTATCGATACTGTGTCAGAATTAATTAAATCATCCGTAAGTTCGCAGCCGACAGATTAAGTCATTGATATTTTATAACTTCAGGCCAATCAGCAGTATATCGTCTCTTTGCATCTGATTTTTCCTAAAACTATTTAAATCGCTTATAATCTTATACTTTTGTTCTGTCATCGAAAGATTGGTATAATTCTCTAATACATTATACAGGCGCCTTTTGCCGAATTTTTTACTTTGGGCGTTGTTTTGATCAGGCAGACCATCGGTGAAAAGGTAAATTGAAGTAACATCCTGCAGGCTTACCACCCTGTTTTCGAACTCCTTAGCTTCACTTTTTCTGTGCCTGCCTCCCACAGCCCTTGCCGTGCCTTTCAGTTCGTTAAGAAAGCCGCCGGATATGTATGCCAGTGGCCTGTGTGCTCCAGCGAATTCCAAATTTTTCAGTTCCCTGTTAACTTTGCATATGCTCAGTTCCATCCCGAAATCCAGGCCCGATTCGTCTGATTTCCTTCCAAGCATATCGCTGATGCTTCTATCGAGGTAATCTAATATCTTAGCAGGATCGTAAATATTTTTTTCAATGATAATCCTGTTGAGAAGGGTACTGCCTATCATCGACATAAAGCCGCCGGCAATGCCGTGGCCGGTGCAGTCGATTGCGGCTATTATAAAGAAACCGCCGAAATCCCTGAACCAATAGAAATCCCCCGATACCAAATCCTTAGGCATATTTAGTATGAAGCAATCCCTGACTGCTTCCCTGATGGTGTTCTCGTGCGGAAGCAGCGATTGCTGAAGGCCCTGGGCATAGAATACACCTTCTATCAGGTACTTGTCTGTCTCGTGCTTCTGCCTGGATATTTTATCGGTATATAACCTTATGTTTTTGCGTAACTTATAAATATAATAAATTAATACTGAGATTAATAATATCAATCCTGGAATTAAATAATGCCCTAATGCAAGATAAGCAGGGATAAATCCAACGCTGAACAATAAAATGCTTTTATTCAATCAGACACCTCTGACATTCGGCCCCCAGATGAATTTATGCAATTGTATCTGCATGCGTGCTTTCAGCTTGTCTTCGAGCATCCATTCCGCCAATTCCTTCAGGTAAATGCTTCCGAAAACGGGCGAGAAAAGCACTTCGGCGCACTTATCATAAAGATTGTACTTCTCGGCAGTAGTTACTGCAAAATCGTAATCATCCCTATCACCGATAACAAATTTCACCTCGTCGCGCTTAGTCAGGAATTCAATATTTTTATAATTCATAAACTTTGACATTTTAGAGCCGGGGCATTTTATATCGACGATTTTTACGATTCGCTCATCGATTTCGGATAAATCCATATTACCGTTGGTTTCGAGTGCAACAGTGAATCCCAAACCGCATAAATGCTTCATCAGCGGAATACAATCCGGTTGGGCAAGGGGCTCGCCGCCTGTAAAGAGCACAAAACTGCAATTATAACTATCAACTTTTTCAATTATTTGCTCAAAAGTCATTATTTCGGCTGTTTCGCGTAGTTCGAGGGCATAGGGTGTGTCGCACCAGCCGCAGCGCAAATTGCAGCCCTGCAGCCGCACAAATACGCAAGGCAGGCCTGCTCGGCTGCCCTCGCCCTGGATGGAATAAAAAATCTCGTTGACGTTTAGCTTTTTATATACAGGTTTTTCCATCTGTTCTCTTTTCATAATTCTATTCTTATTAAAAAATTAAAATTAAAAAGTATTAACCGAAAATTCAAGAAAACATTTCACAATTTGGAATTGATTCGAGCAAACGAAACTATGTTTGAATTGTAACGAATCCATTTGCTTTGTGTATAGTATTTAATTGTATTATTTAGCATTTATTTATTATATTATTTGGATTAATAGTTGATAATTTACTAATTATGCAAAAAAAATTTTGTTAAACATATATTCAGGAGCTTATATGAAAAGTAAATACTACCTTCTTTTAGCAGGGTTAATGGTTTTTGCATCGGGAATTTTGTATTCCCAGGGGCTGGCAGACAGAACTGCCAAGAACAAAGTGGCAATCCTCGAAGAATTTACAGGTGTCAAGTGTGGCTATTGCCCCGAAGGGCACGTTATAGCCGACGGTATTGCAAATAAAAACCCGGGGAAAGTTTATGTTATTGCATATCATCCCTCAAACG
>DAINRZ010000051.1:0-12377 GCA_036741575.1 Kapaibacterium sp. (SeqCode) | reverse complement strand
GAGCTATGCTTGATACATTCTGTGTCATTTCGAGCACCTGGCTGATTAGCGAGCTAAGAGAATCGCCCAAGGTATTGATACTATCTTTAATTTTAGCATGCCCGCCTTTGTATTCGCCGGTCATTCTTGCCGAAAGGTCTCCGGTGGCCATGATTTCGAGTACTCTCGAGCCTTCATTGATTGGGTCTAAAACTTTGTCGAGCATGTTATTCATTCCTAATACTACTGAGCGGAATTCACCGTTATGCCTTCCTGTATCGGCCCGTTTTTCCAACTGGCCCTGCTCGGCATAATCGACGAGTGCAATGGCGTCTTCCTGCAGTGCGATAACAGCATCCTTAAATTTTCGGACTCCCGAAAGGATTTTCATTAATGTAGCATATGCTTCTTTTGTATCCTCGTCCGGATCGGCTAATTCGATATGAGCTGTAAAATTACCATCGGCCAGTTCTTCCACTGCTTTCACCATTTTTACTGTCTCGGTATCCTGGTAAACGGCCACTTTTTTAGCTTTGTCCATAGCTGCCTGCACTTCGATTTTTGCTTCGTTTGCCTGGGCCATTGCGGCCTCGGCTTCGTTCAGGGCTTTTTTTATTTCGGTCTGGTCGAGTACGAATTCGAAAGAACCTATAACATTGCCTTCATCATCTCTGATAGGTGAACCGGCACAGAAGATGTCGAGCCTGTTATTGTCCACTGTACATGAGTTATCGCAGGTGTGTATATCATTTATATCCATGGCAACCTGGCAAGGGCATGCCTTAGTGTCGCATTTTTCCGTTTTCCATAAATCTTTGCATTTTTTGCCCATCAATTCCTGTTTGGATTTACCCAGCAGCGAAGCGCCGGTTTTATTAATATATACAAAGTTTAAGTCATTATCCATAAATTGAATTGGTGTAGGCATAGCTTCGAAGTACCCGACAACGTTATCCAGGGTTTTGTTAATTCCCTGAATAATTTTTTTGAAATCTCCGCTATGCTTTGTTATATCAGCCCTTGTGTCGAGCCTTGCTTCTATGGCTGCACGCGAAATCAGGTTGGCTTCGTTAACGAGGTTATTGATTGAATCGACGCACTGGTTCAGGTTATTCTTTATTTCGTTGAAGTCGCCTTTATATTCATCGGTAATACGTGGCGGGATATCGCCTTTGCTGATTCTGTCCACATATTCGGCAGCTACGTTGAGCGGGCCGATTACATTATCTAATGTTTTATTTACCCCTTCGATAATGGCCCTGAAGTCACCGCCGTGTTTGGCTGCTTCGGCCCTTGTGTCGAGTTTTCCGTCGGCTGCGGCTTTCGACAGCATGTTAGCATCGGAGACGAGCGAATTAACTGCATCGATACATTGATTCAGGTTATTTTTTATTTCATTGAAATCGCCTTTGTATTCGTCGGTGATTTTCGGCGGGATATCGCCTTTGCTTATCCTATCGATATATTCAGCCGTAACATTTATTGGTGCAACAAAATTATCTACAATATTATTGATGCCGTTTATTAGTGTTGTCCATTCGCCGGTGAATTTCGAAGAATCGGCCCTCAAATCGAGTTTGCCGTTTTTCACGCTGTCAATTTGTTTGTTTGTTTCGGCAAGCAGGAAGTTCATTACATCGATGCAGGCGTTGATGTTATTCTTTATTTCGTTGAAATCGCCATAATATGTATCAGTAATTTTCTGCGGAATATCGCCTTTGCTTATTCTGTCGATATATTCGGCAGTCAGGTTGATAGGCGCCACAAAAGAATCGACTAACTGGTTGACGCCGCCGACGAGCTCCTGCCAGCTGCCTTCGAATCCCGATGCATTGCCGCGGTAATCGAGCTTGCCCATATTGGCTGCGCTAATCAGTTCGTTTGTTTCTTTGACAAGGTTGTTTATACTCCCTGCCATAGCTTTCATCGAGTTGAGCAGTCTGCCGGTTTCGTCTTTGTTGGTCGTTTCCAGATTGACGTTCAGGTTGCCTTTTGCAATGTTCTCAGAAGCAACTACCGCCTGGCTTATAGGCCTGGTAATACTGTTAGTTATCAATAACGCAATCAATACAATTAACACTAGGACAACGCCGCTGATAATGAACATCAGAGTCTTAGCGCTGGCATAGGATTCTTCGGCATTCTGGGCTGCATCATCGACAAGTTTGACAAGTAATTCTTTCAACTCGGACATTGCATTCTCATAGTCAATCCTTACCTTTTTAAAATCAGTGAAAAGTATAATAGTTGCCAAACTATCATTATTGGCTTTAATTTCATTAATTAGAATATCCCTGACTTTAACATATTCCTTCCTTGCCGCTATAATATTTGCAAATAGCTTTTTGCCCTGCTCTGTATTTAGGTTCTTTTCCATTTTTTCCCATATAGGTGCAGCTACTTTACCAGTGTTTGCAATGATCACTGTATATTCATTAATTTTGTCCGAATTGTTTTCGAGAATACCGTCTCTTATTGCCATCGAGCTGATATTAAGCTGTTCAATCACCTGGTTTATCCATACTGTTTTTTGGAACCTGTCCTGGGCTATCGTTTCAATATCTGTATGCATACTTCCCATATTGCTGACAGATAGAATAATAATTACTGCCAGCCCTAATACTGCTATGGAAAATCCCATAGCCAGTTTTGCCGCTATTTTCATATTTTTAAGCATAATATTTCTCCTTTTATTATTAAAAGTTTATATTTCAATTGTATAATTGCCGTGAGTCGGCACAGAAATCCCACTCCGCAAGCAAAACGTAATAGTAAAGCGAAGCGATATAAAATATCGGTGATTTACAGCAACATCATGTAAAATATCAGTTTAATTCTAAGTTTTTTTGTCATTTCCATCCCATCATCCGTAATGAATTTTAAATCCATTTGTATTCAAAATATCGGTATTAAAAAAATTAACTTTAATATTTTCTGCCGGCATAATCTGTTTAAAATTCAGTATATTACCTACAAAGAACCCTCAATAAGTGGCTTGATTATCAGCATTTAAGTAAATTGGGAAATCAATCGTGAATAAATAGAGATGAAAAAGAATTAATAATATTTTTTTAACTTTCATGAAACTTTATTCTAAATAAAACATCATACATATTTAATTAAAGAAGTAAAAATTTTGGTAGCAAATGTCAAAAGTTAAACAGGAAGAATTTATGGCTCTGCTTGAACCGCTGCTCGACAGATTGGACAGGTTTGTCAGGGCAATGAATTACGACAGGGATGAAGCAAAGGATATTGTTAGCGAGACTTTGCTAAAGGCTTACGAAAGTTTTGATAAACTAAAGAACAAAGAGACTTTTCTCAGTTACCTGTTTACTATTGCATACAGGCTGAATATTAAATACCGCAGGAAGAAAAAGTTCTTTGGGCTTTTCGACGATGACAACGTTCAAAACATGGCTGTCAGGTTCGATCCCGATACAAACCTTGAAACAGAGCATCTTTACAGGGCTCTGGGCAAACTGCCGCCAGGGCAGAAGCAGGCTGTTATCCTGTTCGAAATCTCCGGGTTTTCCATCGAGGAAATAGCAGTTATACAGGGCGGCACTCTCTCGGGGGTAAAATCGAGGCTTAAAAGAGGAAGGGAGAAACTTGCCGAAATTTTGCAAAATGATGAAAAGTTCTTGTTTATTGAAACGAAAAAAATTATTGACAGCAGTTATACTTTGCTTTATCAATCAGTGCCTAATGATAATGTAATCAATTACCAGGTAAAGATATGAAAATTGATAATAAAATCGATGAATTATTCGAAATGGCCCGCAGCGAAAATAAACTGATTTCGTTGGGCGAAGCGCGCAGCCTGATAGAGAATCACGAGATGCAGGCCGTTTCCGGTTTTGTTAAACGTGCTAAAAGGGTAAAAAGAATGAATATTATTATGCTGACTTTTGCTGCTGCAGCAATAAGCGCCTGGCTTACATTCGGTGTCCTCGGCGCCGGCGAAAACGGCAGTCCGGTTGCAGCCGTTGCAATTAGTGCCGCTAATGCCGGGCTGGCGCCAAATCCTTTCATAAGCAATCCGGTTTTGCCTATTCCGGCAATAACCGACCGCGGTAGAAATGATTTGCCGGAAACAGTTGCAGATAACTCAGCCCGTGATATAAGGAAAACTTCAGGCAATTCCACCGCAATTCAGGGGAAAGTGGATTTGGAAAAGTCGAAACTCCGTACAATAGAGCTAAGCCCGGGGCAATTAAATGACATGGGCATTAGTGTTTCGGAATCCGGTAGCCTAAGTTTCGTTGCCTTTCAGGATTCCAAATCACCTGTGGCAATAACTCTGAACGAGAATGATGTTGCTGCCGGATTTGTTGACAGCAAAAAAAGCAATGCCGGAAACCTGACACCGGTATTTATCACCGATGCCAGCGGCAACAGGTTACTAAGCCTGTTCAAATCGTCGGATGGTAGAAATTACCTTTCATTCCAGAAAGAAATTGATGAATCCTCTCTCGAAAATGAAAATTACCTGAAAGTGAATAATATTAACAAAATTAAAGCCGACGTAAAAATCGATATTGAAAAACATAAAGAATTAATAGAAAGCAACCTGGCCGACAAAGAAATCAAGCTGGACGAAATAGAGGGATTGGTCAGGGCAATTGTCGATGAAACTATGATTTCGATAGACGGGAAAATGATCGCTAACAATAATGTTGTGACATCAATCAGACTCGATTCGCTTAATTGCTTAGAACTGAACCTCGATTCGCTCAGAAATTCCCTCGACCTGGAAACAGATTTTTCGAGAAACGGGAAGACGGCAAAAGTGTTTATCAGAAGCAGAAATATCGATTCGAATGAAGAGGAGATTGAAATAAACAGTGAAAAAGACCAGGATACTGAATGGTTCGATTCCGACAGCGATGCCGCGATATGGCTCGTGGACGGGGATTCGGCTCTTACCGTTACAATCGGGCCAGATACTACTATGACGAATATTAAACCGAGACTTAATTATTCTGATTCGCTAAACAATGATTATCTGAATATTTATGGTGATACATCGAGCTCCCCGGAACGCAGGAAGATTGAATTTAAGTTTCAAACCAGGCCGTTTAACGATTCCCTGATTAAGAAGTTTAGACTTAACATCAATAAAATTAAGAGCTTAGATTCAATTATAAAAGAATCTTTGGGGGGAATAAAACAGAAAAACTTTTACTTCAGCGATTCTGTTTGGAACAACAGACAATCTTTTCTCCCCAATATTGATTCTGTTATCAGAATGCATAAGCTGAATATTCCCAAAATAGATTCGATATTAAAGCAGCATTTAAATAAATACCAAAACTTGGACTCGCTGCAGGGCAAACATACTGTGGAATCGAAGATGTTGAATATGATTGTCCGGAACGGAGGTATTACCGATGGGATTACTTTAAATATCAAGGAACTGCAGGCCGAATTGGATGAGTATGCCAAGGTAAATAAATTTGTAGCGGTAAGTGTTTCCGATAAAAGTAATCCAGGCTTCAAATACATTTTGTGGTTCGAGCCTACGCTTGATTTTATTGAAAACATGCCAGCCGAATACCGCGATAAGCTCGTTAATGAATATAATGCATCTAAGACCGATGAAATATGCAACAATCCTGCTATTGCCGGCGAGGATACGTATTTCGACATCTGGAAATCGTGCAGCGGGGCAGTCGAAAACCTGAATGTATATCCAAATCCGGTTAAAACGCAGTTAAATGTTAAATTCAGGCTGACCGACTCGAGGGCGGTATCGATTTCTTTGCACAACCTTTCGGGGAAAACGATATCTAATTTTAAAACGAATGTATATTATCAGCCAGGAGATTATGCCGAAGCCATAAAAGCAGAGAACCTGGAACCTGGCATGTATTTACTGACGGTGCAGACTGACAAAGGCGAAAAAGCCGTTCAAAGGATTATCGTTGAATAGAAAAAGGGCGTTTTATAACGCCCTTATAAATTTTCTAAAAAAAGTTGAAACCTTTTTCAGAACCCTTCGTATAAGTATTGTATTTGACATACATACTCTTTGCCTGCCTGATATTTTTTTTTCGGGCAGGCATAAGTTTAAATTTATAAAAAAATTTGAAATAACAAAATATAAAAAATTTAGGGGGACGGACTGAGTTTCAACCTCCCGGTAAAACAAGCTCAGTAATACTCAGGACTGCCCCCTTTTATTTTATCGGTAATATAATAGAAATCCGAAGATATTCATTCGTTTTTTACCATTTCACTATCATAATATTAAAATATATTAATAATAAATTAATAATGTGTTTAACGAATAACACAACACTGTTAATAAAATAACACACATATCACAACAACAAAGAAGACGCTCCGCCATCGACCGAAATAACCTGGCCTGTAATATAAGATGCAGCCGGCATGCTTAGAAAAGCTGCCAGCGAAGCTACCTCGCCCGGTTCGCCGATTCTGTTCATTGGTGTCCGGGCAAGTATTTTCTCGAGCGCAGCGGGATTGGAAAGAAGCAGTTCGACAAGCCTGGTTCTGATATACCATGGTTCAATCGCATTAACTCTAATGCCTGTTTCGGCCCATTCGACTGCAAGATATCTGGTCAGGTGGGCCATGCCGGCCTTGGCTGCAGCATAAGGAGAGCCGGTCCTTACGACGTTGCTGCCTGCTACCGAGCCAATATTAATTATTGTAGGCGACTTTGAGCAGATAAGCAAGGGGTAGAAACTCCTGCACATTTCATAAGCTGAGGACATGTTTATATTTATAAGGTAAGCAAATTCTTCGTCAGAATAGTCCATAGTCCTTTTTCTGATGTTGTATCCGGCGCAGTTTACCAAAATATCGAGACGTCCCCACAGTTCTGATATAAAGTTTTGCAGTGCCTCTCTGTCAAATTTTTTTGTGATATCAGCGCAAAAACTAATAGCAGAGTATCCAAGATTATTCCATTCAGCGATGGCCTTATCCAGGTCATCCTGGGATCGGGAAACAATACATACCTCGGCTCCAAAATCCAGGAAAGCAGCCGCAACCGACTTGCCTATGCCTGCACTTCCGCCTGTTATAAGAGCTTTCAGGCCATTGAGTTGCCAGTTTTCAGACATAAAAAATCCTCATATTATTTATTTGATTATAAAAATAGCTTTTTTTTGTTTATTTTTACAAAATGTGCTGTTTGAAAATTACAGATTATTAAGTATAAATTTACTGACGGCAATAAAAAATTATTGCTGGCATTTAAATTGCTTAAAAGATTCTTTGATAATTAAAACGGCAGTTTAACTATAACAAGTTATTAATTGCTTGATAAATGTTAATTGATTTGCCAAAAGAAAGGAGTTGTTTGCTTTTTTTATACGCATGTCAGATTTTGTAAAGAAAATTAAATGTGTGGAATAAATTCCACACTATTCCGGGTAATTACTAAAAAAAAAGTTGCTTGGTTAAAAATAGTAGTAAGGAGACAATGATTTTTTTGCATGTTTCGAAAAAAACTTGCAAGTTTGTAAATATCTTGACGATTACTGATGAATTATGGAAATAAATTGTATTTATATTTAGTTAAATAGCACTATTGGAGGTTTTGTATGAACTTTACTAGACCAAAACTTTTACTGTCTTTGCTGCTGCTGGCAGTAGTTGGTCTGCTTGCTTCTGGGAATGTCTTAGCACAGGATCCCAGCGTAACAGGTATTAACGTTAGGCCAAATGCACAGTCGGGACATTATCCCATCCTACTGGACGATATGGACCAGGGATTAAACTCTGTCGATGTCATTCTCACCAATCTCGAAGCAACTTCAGCCAATGGCGACCTGACGGTCAGCCTTTCCATTTCCTGGCCCGGCCAGGTTGGTGGCCCATTGGTTCTCAACCAGACTATGACAAATTACACATTTGACGCAAGCGGCGTACATACTATTACTTATAATGGTGCATGGCTTGCTGCAAACGGCTTTACTTTCGACAGGAGAATAATCTATACCTTAACTGCTTCCTTTACTTTCACGGGAACAGATAACGGTATGGGCAACAACTCACTGGCAACACCAAGAATGGTTGCTCCGGCATTCAATAAAGCCAAGATTACAATAGATTATCGTACCGGCACCACAGCCGATTTCGATAATTTTGCATATATGGGTGAATACCTGACTTATTCAGGCTTGCTCGGCGACCTTGAAGTAAGTGTCGCATCGGGTACGTTTTCATCAACGCATCCCACACCCAGCTCCTCGACTATGTCGATCGACGGCAGTTACTTTTCGAACGATGACTCCTATAAAATTTACATTCACGGCATGAAGAATTATCCGCAAAATACAATTATTCGCGACTTTGCAAGGGATAGGGACCTTGGCGATTACTGGATGTGGAGATTCAGGAATGTCAATGTCGATATAAAATACCTGACATTTACACTCGAAGAAACTGCCGGATATAACGAAGGCGGACAGATACTCAGCCTCGAGAATACTTCTACCAATGATTATTGGTACCATATCGAAGGCAACATATTCAACGGCTATGCAGTTCCCGAAGTGAACAGCAATGTTTTTGCAAACATATATTGCAGCGGTGATTATGTTCACCATTTCCATTTTATGAATAATAAAATGTATGGCGGCTGGGCTTCTATTTATATGGATACAGATGCTAACCCGGCACCTTATGGCGCCGATATCGTAGTTTCGGATAACGAATTCTGGAACTTTACAAACTCCGGCGTTGTTATGATGAGGCCTGCAGTTACTACCCCCGGGTATAACGGTGGCATATTTACAAATAATACATTTAGTACTTCAGCATTCGACGGTAGTGCCTTAATGCTAACCAACCTCAGCATAGTAACCGGCAATACATTTATCCTGACAGGCACAGGCGCTGAATATGCAGTTGCTGTCGTTCATGCACCGACGTATTATCCCGAAGTTGTTATTTCTGACAACTCTTTCACCGGTGCTATGTATGGCGCTTTGAGCGTAACAGATTCCAGAAGGTCAATTATTAACGGCAACACAATAACCATTTCAAATGCCGGTAATATGCCTGCTATAAACATTAACGGCGGCGGTTCCGACCTTATTACAAATTATACTCACATTGAGGATAACACAATTAATATGACTGTCGAAGGCAGCGGTATTAATATTATTGGCGGTAATTACCATAAAGTTTATTACAACTATATTAACGTTGTTAGTGCAGCTTCTATTAACAATAGGTTTGGTATTAATGCCACCGGCTCGAGAGGTATAATTGCTACCAATTATATCACTACTACTTTTGCCGAAGGTATTATGGCAGACGGCCTTGATGAAAACATTTTCTACAATACCATAGTCTTAGGCGGTACCGCTAATACTGATGCAGCATTGTATATTAGCGACGCTTCGACAACACCCAACGGCAAAGTTGTTGCCAAGAGGAATATGCTTGTAAACACAGCTACAGACGCTGCTTCTTATGGTGTTTATATCGACCCTGCATTTGCTTCGCAGGCATTCCTCGATGAAAACAATTATTATTCCGCTGGCGGCAACCTCGGCGAATTTACAGGCGTTGCAGCCGACATAGCTACCTGGCAGGGAATGACCCAGACTATACTCGGCGGCCTGCTTACAAACGATGTCGGTTCGACTAATGCCCCCGCTGCTATGATTACACGCGACGGCGGCCAGGTATTCACATATGAATTATTCGATGATAACGTTGACAGTACCGATGGCGGTGTTTACGGCGGTATTTTCTTCAACGATCCGTTATTCCCAGCAGAAGACCCGCTTCATAGCGAATTTGAAATGAACGATTTCTTTGGTACACAAAGGATTGGTTACTATGCCGGTTATACAAACGTTCATCCCGTTGCATCCATTGTTACACAGCCTTCAGATATTTTCTCCTGCAAAGGCGAAGATTGGCAGTTGCAATGCGTGGCAAACATTACGTTGAATGCTCATGCTTATTACCAGTGGACAAAAGACGGTGTTGTACTCGAAGGACAGGACGAAGCTTCATTGCTGCTGCCCGACCTTGATTGGGAAGATGCCGGTAAATATCAGTGTATCGTAAGCGGCCAGGGTGGTACAGCCCCAGTTATGTCCTACGAAGTAATTGTAGTTGTTATCGGCAAGACAAGCATTACTCGCCAGCCTGCCGACCAGATGGGTACAGAAAACGGAACTGTAATTTTTGAAGTTGAAGCTCATACACAGGGATTCCCCCCATATGATCCCGATTTCCCAAGCGAAATTTACAATCCTAAATTCCAGTGGTACCAGGTAATTAATGGCGTTGGTGTTCCTCTCGAAGACAACAGCGACTATGAGTATAATAATATTGCAGGCGCTAAATCCTCGATACTATCGATTGCCAACCTGAATACAGATTCATGGACACAACCCATTGAAGTTTATTGCGAAGTATTGGGTTACTGCGACTATGAATACGACCTTCTCAGCAATAAAGTATGGGAATGGACACGCACTAATACAGTGAAAATCCTTGCCCCGCCGAGCATTACAGTAGATCAGCAGCCGGTTGACGCAACTATATGCGAAGGCCAGGAAGCAAACTTCAACGTTGGTGTTACTATTACCGGTGATGCAGAAGCTTCTTATAAATGGAAGAAAGATAACCAGTACCTTTCGAATACTGGTAATATTACCGGCGCTAACACAACAGACCTGAAAGTAGCTAACATTACACCTGCCGATGCCGGCAAATATATGGTTGAAATTTCTTTCCTCGGCGAAATAATTAATTCTGATGAAGCTGAGCTTGTAGTCAATACAAAACCGACAATTACATCCGAACCATCGGCTACTATTACCGTCGAAACAGGCAAACCGCTTGAACTCGTTGTTGTTGCCGAAGGTTCCGGTACTATTGAATACCAGTGGACGAAAGATACCGAAGATATAGCAGATGCTAACAGCGCTACATTTACTATTGCAGCAGTTCAGTCCGGCGATGCAGGCACTTACACTTGCAAAGTAAAGAACGAATGCGGCGAAGTTGAAACAAGCGATATTAATGTTGCAGTAACGATAAAAGAAGAACCCAATGATGTTGATGATGCAGTTGCAGGCGGATTTGTTCTGTTGAACAACGTACCCAACCCGTTCACTGAATCGACAATCATTAGCTTCCTTTCTCCCGCTGCTACAAGTGTTAAACTATCGGTATCCGATTTATTCGGCCGTGTAGTTGCCAATTACAGCATCAATGCCAACGAGGGCTTGAATATATTCGACCTCAACGCATCGAATGCAAGGCTTTCGAGCGGTATCTACAATTACACAATTGAAGCAAACGGTGTTAAACTAACAAAGCAGTTTGTTGTAAGTAAATAAACTGTCTTAAAGAGAAATCAAAGCCGCCTTCCTGAAAAAGGCGGCTTTTTTAATATTTTCAATTTAGATTATAATAATTCTAATTTAATAACGTTTCTAATTATGAATATGAAAGACAATGCAAAAATATTGAAACTATTAAACGAAAACGGCCTCAAAGCAACCTATCAACGCATTGTGGTTTTGCAGGTGCTGTATGATAATACTTGCCATCCCACGGCTGATGACATTTTCAGGCTGGTCAGGAGCGATTTCCCGACAATATCTCTGGCAACGGTTTATAATACATTAGAAACATTTGTCAAATGTGGCGTTCTCAACGTAATAAATTCTGATGGAAATGTTAAAAGGTATGATATTAATACAGATGAGCATATACACCTGATTGATGAAAAATCAGGAATTTTAACTGATTATTGCGATAAAGAACTGTCCGAATTGATTAAAAACTATTTGAATAAGAAACAAATTCCGGGTTTCGAGATTAAAGAAATCCGTTTAAATATAATAGGAAATAATAATTAGAATTAAAGAAAGGGTAACAATAATGAGTAATCTAAATAGAATCGGCCTGGATGAAAAACAGTCAGGAATATTAATAGAAAAGCTAAACATACTGCTTTCGGATTATCAGGCATTCTACCAAAATACAAGAGGTTTTCACTGGAATATTAAAGGCGAGAAATTTTTTGAGCTACACCTAAAATTTGAGGAATTATACAACGACCTTCAACTGAAAATCGATGAGGTAGCCGAGCGAATACTGACACTTGGTGGGGTGCCCATCCACTCATTCAGCGATTACCTCGGCAACACAAGGATTAAAGTAGCAGTTAATATACACGATGCTGCAGCGAGCGTTCAATCAATCCTCGACAGCCTGAAGGGGCTTTTGGTGCTCGAAAGGGAAATTCTCGGCATATCGGCAGAAGCAGGCGACGAAGGCACAAACGCTCAGATGTCGGATTATATAAGGGAACAGGAAAAATTAGTATGGATGTATTCATCATTTTTAAACATTAAATAGGAGATTATTATGACAGAACAAACAGC
>DAINRZ010000050.1:0-12433 GCA_036741575.1 Kapaibacterium sp. (SeqCode) | reverse complement strand
GTATGCTTTCCGAATCCTCGGACGCAAAAACATACTTGAAAACAATGTCATTCCTTAGATTGATGCCCCTTAAATCCAACACAGCCATAATCCCACAACAATTATAAGTTCATAATTACCAAATATAGTTAACCTGGCTTTCTTTTGCAAATGGAAATAATCTGATTATGCCGAATCATTTAAAAATGAGTGTTAATGATACGGCGTCCAGCCGTAGTATTTCTCCCACATCGGGTCTATGCTGGTGAACTGGCCGAGTATGTTGTCGTACTTGCGGACGCCGTGATTAAAAACATCAATATTACCTTATTAACGTATTTTGCAATATGAATTAATCATTTTTATTCAAGTTTGTAATATATGTTAAGCCATAAATTTTTATTTTTCTAAACTTTGTAGTTTTACCATTTATTTATATATTACATATTTACATTAATAATGACAGAAATATTGTTTAACAGTAAGAAACCGTTAATATGATAGTATTTGGAACCGACGGCTGGCGCGGCCTTATTGCCCGCGATTTTACATTCGAAAACCTGCAGTATGTTGCCCTGGCAACCGCCAGGTTCGTTAAAAAGAACTTCGGCAGCACTCCATCAGTAATTGTTGGGTACGACACTCGCTTTTTATCGAAAGAATTTGCCCAGGAAACTGCACGTATCCTTGCATGGCAAGGCCTTTGCGTGCACCTGGCCGAAGAAATCGCTTCCACCCCCCAGGTGTCTTTCAATACAAAGCAGAAGGACGCCAGTGTTGGTGTAATCCTTACCGCCAGCCACAATCCTGCAATTTATAACGGGTATAAGCTGAAAGCCAATTTTGGCGGCCCTGCCACACCCGAACAAATTTCCATGCTGGAAAAGGAATTGAAAGCATTGATGAAAAGGCCACCTGTATTTAAGCATAATTCTTTAGAATTCTATATCAAAAACCAAAAGATTAAGATGTTTGACGCCAAGGAGCCCTACCTGCGCTATATTAAGAAGAAAATCAAAATAAACGCTATCAGGGAATCGGGCCTAAGGATACTTTTCGACCTGATGTACGGCGCAGGTATCAATACTGTAAAGGAACTGCTCCCCGATGCCGACGAAATCCACTCCATACACAATCCCGGATTCGGCGACCTGCACCACCCCGAGCCGATTGCAGAAAACCTGCAGGTGGCTATCGACCTTGTGAAAACTAAAAAATACGACGTCGCCCTGGCTTTCGACGGTGACGCCGACAGGCTTGGCGCAATTGACGGCGATGGCAATTTTGTCGATTCGCACAGAATTTTCATGATTTTTATGAAATACCTTTTCGAGAAAAGGAAAAAGCGCGGAGCCGTAGCCAAAACTGTTTCTCTGACTTCGATGGTTAATAAGTACTGTTCTGCCAATAAAATTGAATTAATAGAAACGCCGGTGGGTTTCAAGCATATTGCCAAGCTCATGAACGAGCGGGAGATACTTATCGGCGGCGAAGAATCGGGCGGGCTTAGCACAATACTGCACATCCCCGAACGCGACGGGCTTTTTAACGGTCTGCTGCTACTCGAAATTTTGGCTGCCGAGAAAAAATCACTTAAGCAATTAAATGACGAACTCGACGAAGAATTTGGTATCCACAGGTTCCAGCGTAGGGATGTCAGGGTCACCCAGGCTCAGAAAGATAACATTCTTGCCGCATGTGCCAAAAAACCGAAAAAAATTGGTAAATACCCTGTGATTGACAACAACCTGGCCGACGGTTACAAGTTTTTTGTTGATAACGGCTGGCTGCTTATCAGAGCTTCGGGCACCGAGCCACTCATCAGGTTTTATGCAGAAGCCGACAGCCTGAACCGTGTGGAAGAACTACTTGACGAAGGGTTGAAACTGGCGAAATAAGTTTTTACGCAGGGCTTTCATTTGCCCCCGAATGCCTGCTCGGCAGGACAGCCGAGCTCCTTTTGGCGGCAATGCTTACATGCAAGCTGCCCCCTGACGCAAGCGTTGCCGGCAGTTGTTAATATTACGATAAACAGGCACAATATCAAAATGTACATACTGAAATCAGTAAACATCATTATTACGCCAGCGATTAACGGCACGAGCGCCGTTAGAGAATCGAAAAAGAAATCGAGTTTGGATATAGGCCTGTCGCAAAATTTAACTGATTCATCTTTACTGAAAAAAAAACTGCTGATTTTTCCCTTGCCGAATGCACAGACTTTGCCAAAGTAATAGCACTTGGTGCATCCAAGCTTTAGCAGTCGGATTTCGAGTAAAAGAATATATATGAAATACGGAATCAGGTAATACGTTCCGAACTGAAAAAGTACAAGGGCGCCCGCAGAGTACAGCAAAACATTCAGCAGGTTCGAAATAATAACCGTATAAGCCGGGTAGGTTTCTTTTGTAGCTTCCATATTACCCTCTCAATCAAGTGAATGAAATATCTTTGATTATTCTAAATTATATTCGGATAATTTTCTGTAGAGTGTCCGCTCGCTGATACCCAGGGCATTAGCCACATGGCGCCGGTTGCCGCCGAATTTCCGTAGTGCGAATTCTATCAGGCCTTTCTCGATATCGTTAATATTCATATTCTCTTCATCGAAAACAGGTGTATCTCCCCTATCGAATTCAATGGGTGTTTCGGGTTTCAACTCAAGAACATCGGCTTTCAGCCTGTCCAGTTTGGAACTAATACCCGAGAGCGACATTTTCATCTCGTCCATATCGTTTTTCAACGAGAGCAAAGTCCTGAAAATAATTTCCAGTTCGTATTTCTCGGGTTCGGTATATTCCTTCACCCTGATTAGCGATGATTCGGGAGGCTGTGGCATAGAGTCGTGGGGCGGAAGCGCCCTTGCAATATAATCCCTCAGGTGTTCAGGAGTAATAAACGAAGCTGATTCGAGTGTGATTACCGTTTCCACCAGGTTGCGAAGCTCGCGCACATTGCCCTGCCAGTGAAGGCTCCTTAGGATATTAAGCGCATCTTGCGAGGCGCCGTCGTACCTGATGCCGATTTTTTCGGCTGTGCGCCTGCCGTAATAATTCACCAGTGCGGGAATGTCCTCGATGTGCTCGCGCAGCGACGGCAGTTTGATATGGACGGAATTAAGCCTGTAATACAAATCCTGCCTGAAGTTCCCTTGCCTGACCTCGAATTCCAGTTCCCTGTTGGTTGCAGCAATAATGCGTACATCAACCCTCCTTATATCCGAAGAGCCCAGGCGCGAAAACTCTCCGCTTTCGAGCACGCGCAGCAGCTTGACTTGTGTGCCCACAGGCATTTCGCCAATTTCGTCGAGGAAAATCGTACCCTTGTGGGCCACTTCGAAAAATCCTTTGCGCTGATCGACAGCGCTGGTAAAGGCGCCTTTTTCGTGGCCGAAAAGTTCCGATTCTAGCAGGGTTTCTGGTATAGCGCCACAGTTAACGCTGACGAAAGGAAATTTTTTCCTGCTGCTCAATCCGTGTATAGCATTGGCAAACACCTCCTTGCCTGTGCCTGTTTCACCTGTAATAAGTATAGCCAGGTCGGTCGGGGCAGCTTGCATCAAACGCTGGATAGCCTCGCCCATGGGGCCGGAACTGCCTACTATACCATACTTCAATTCGAGCAGTTTAGTAAGATTAGGATCTATATAAGCGCCATTCATAAAAAATAATATTCTTCACTTAATATTTTTTCAAATATAAGCAATTTGAATAAATTTACATTTTATTTAGGAGAGTGAGCTCAGCCTTTGTTTTTTATCCAGTCTTCCCAGCCGCCCAGATAAAGGTAAACGTTGGTATAACCAAGTCCCAAAAGTGTATTAGCCACCTCGTGGCTCAGGTCGCAGTTGCCGCCGTCGCAATAAACAACTATTATTTTATCCATTGGAATTTCGTTTAGCAGCCTGTAGTATTCCTGGTCATCATCCATAAACGGGTATATATTAACGGCATTTTTAATGTGAGATTCAGCAAATTTTTCGGGCGAGCGGGCATCGATAATGTACAATTTGGAATTCTCCAGCCTGCTTTTCAATTGCTCGAAATTAATTATTTTATACTTCTGTTCATCCTTGGCAGGCTTTTGAATGTCTTTGGATGCTACATCCTTCACTTCAGTGCTTTTAACGGGATTTTTTTCATTTCGGGCAATTTCTTGCTGAGCTGTTTTGGGCGTATCCGGCTTTTCCTGCTGGTTTTGGCCAACAACTGCTGCTGCCGAATCGATATTAGTAACAGCATCTACAGCATTAGAAGAATCGGCGCTTGCAAACAGGCTGTCAAATTCACTCGCAATCTTGATTTCCTTTGGCTTATAAACAAGAGGGAAATCCGTCGAAGTAAGGTTATATGCAAGCCCCAGTGCAGTAGCCGCAATTAGGATTCCGGCGATTTCATATATAAGTTTTTTCATTAAAAATTCCTCATTTTCCTTATAAAATCATAAGCCTCGTTTATCTCTATTGTTTTCTTCCTGGCGAGTTCCTGCAATTCTTCTCCCAGGCCGGCAACTCTGTCAGGGTGATATTCTTTCATTTTTTTCTTGTAAGAGGCTTTAATATCTTCAATAGTTGCATCGCTTTTCAAATCCAATACCACATAAGCTTTTTCAAAGTCCATTTTCTCGGCGGCAGAATCACTCCGAGGCTTCTCTTTTTGTTTTTGCTCATGTTCCTTTTTCTTTTCGTTCAATTCGTCGATAATTCTTTTCAGTTCTTCTTCCTTGCTCGTCTTCTTTATATAATCTTCTGCTTTCGAAGTATTGGCGCTGTTAATCTCGCTTTTAGCAAACCTGAATATCCTGTCTAAAATCTGTCCCATATATTATAAATACAAATTATAAATAATCCAGTGCCTTGTCAATAGTCTTTGCATGGCTGACGAGAGTGGCGCTTTCCAGAAACTTCTCGGAATAAAACCCGAGAGTCTGAAACATTTCGTACCAAACTTCGCCAACACATATAATCTTCTTGTCGTTCAGATTCCTTTCTTTTAAGGCCCATGCAGCGACAAGTTCGAGAAGCGAACCGGTACCTCCGGGCAAAACAATGTAAACATCACCGGTATCGAGCAGCCTACCTAACAGTTCCAACAATCCGCCTGCAATAAATTTATCCCCGACATAACTGTTGAATTCCCTTTTGGGGTCATCCAAACCGATACCTATTCTTTTTACATTGTAATCGGAGGCGCCTTTTAATGCGGCTTCCATAACACCGCCATAAGCGCCTGTGGCAACATCGTAGCCTTTTGATGCCAGCCTGGCGCCAAGCTCCAATGCATTATTGTATTCTGCGCTGTACGCCGGCGCCGATGAACTACCGAATACTGTTACTGTCGGCATATTACACCTGTCAAATAATTAATAAAACAATTGACGTAAAAACTAATCCAATGTTTTCGCAACGAAAAATACATTACTCTTCCATCCCGAGAACATTATCGATGAAAATATTTTCGACAGCCAGCAGCGTTTTATTTAGCTCGTCATTAACGACACAAAAATCAAATTCATTTTTCATTTTCATTTCCATTATTGCCCTGCCCATTCTCTTATTAATCTGCTCTTCTGATTCAGATTGGCGTCCGGTCAGCCTTTGTTTCAATTCTTCGATACCGGGGGGGGCTAAAAAAAGAGTGAGAGTATTGTCGGGGTATGCTTTTTTTAGAGATAATGCCCCTTTAACATCGACATCGAATAGCAATATCTGGTTAAGCATTACTGCCTCGTCAATTTCAGAATGCAGGGTGCCGTAATAATTTCCGTATATTTCTTCGAATTCAACGAAGTCTCCTCTTCGAACCTTATCAAGAAACTCACCTGTATCGAAAAAAAAGTAGTCTCTGCCGTGGATTTCACCCTGCCTGGGCTTGCGTGTTGTTGCCGAGACCGAAAACCGTATTTGGGGGAATTTGCCCATCAGGTGGCGTGCCACAGTCGTCTTGCCACCACCGCTGGGCGACGATAGCACCAGTAAATTTCTCAAATATTTTTTTTGTTCATTCATTCAGTTCAATCTTTCCTTTACATTCAGAATAATTTATTTATTTAGTAATTCTGTTTAAAGTATGATTTATTCTATAAAAAAACTTCTATAGTTTAAGTAAATATCGTTCAAAAAATTCTATGACTTTATATAAATCTAAGAAATAATGGTCTGCTTCGGGTATTGGCTCGCCATCACCGTTGCCGACGATAATAGTCTGGCATCCAGCTCGTTTGCCTGCCTTTGCATCAGATTTCCTATCGCCAATCATCCATGAGCTCTTCAGGTCTAAATTCCATTTTTCAGCTGCCTCCAGCAGCATGCCCGGCTCGGGTTTGCGTCTTGTACTGCCCGAATGCGAAATGTCGGGGCAAAATAAAATATCGTCGAATCGCCTGCCGAAACGCTTTTCAAGCTCTGACTGCATTTTCCTGTGCACTTCGGCAAGTTGTGTTTCGGTCATAATCCCTTTTCCTACCCCCTGCTGGTTTGTAACAATAATCAGCATATAATTCTTATCTTTTAAATAATTGAAAAGATCAAGGAAATCTTCTAAAAAACCAAATTCTTTAAAATCAGATATATAATGCTTGTATATTCGGAAGTTAATAACGCCGTCGCGGTCAAAAAACACTGCCTGCCTCTTACCTTTATTATTATCACCTGCCATAAGAACACATTTTTCCAAAAATTTCAAATACATAATCCCCAAAACTATGGATTTTTAATTATTATGTAAAGAAAACATGAATACTTATATTGTTTACAGTCTCATTTATTCAAGTTTATAGTATTAGGCAAATGCTGATTTATCTCAGGAATATGTCCGTATTAACCTTGATGCCTTCAATTTCCTTTGCATATTATTGCGAGCAGAGGTTATTCTTACTCCTCTTCTTATTTAATCATTTTACAAATATATTGATGCAAAGTACTTTAAAATGAGGGAATTTTATTTCTATTCTCAATCCCAAATTCTTATATTTGGAGAAATATGTTTTGTAATGCGGGAGTAATACTTATATGAGATTTTGTTTTTACTTATTATTTATGATGGCATCATATATAAGCGCACTGCCACAGTCGTACACTGCCCCGGAAAGCGTAGTATTCAACCCCTTTGGCCAGCAATACATAGTATCGTTTGCCGGCTCGAAAACACTAGGAATGCAAGCCGACAGCTCGGCTCCCTTCGGTGTTTTTGCTCAGGGGCTTACTTCGCCCAAAGGCATTGTTATTTTCGACACTGTCCTCTATGTAACCGACGTTACCAGCGTCAAGGCCTATAACCTGCTGAGTCGTGAGAAAATTGACGAATTCCCGGTCCCCGGAGCACTGTTCCTAAACGACATCGCTGCAGACGACCTGGGCTACCTGTATGTATCGGACATGAATGCAGGTAGAATCATAATGATCGATCCTTACGAAAAAAAGGTGGAAACCCTGATTGCGACACCCCACCAGTCGCCGAACGGGCTTTATTGGGACACTTACGAGCAATTGCTGTATGTGGTATATTTCTCGCCAGTCAAATCGCCTATTCAGTCTATCGATGTGGAAACCAAGGAAATCAAGGATGTTTACAAGGCAGAGTTTACAATGCTTGACGGCATAACCATGGATTATCAGGGCAGTGTATATGTGTCTTCGTGGGCCACCGACAGCGTGTATAAGTTCGAATTCGGTTTTGACAATCCGCCGGCAGCCCTGCCCGCAAAGTTTACAAGCCCTGCCGACATTTACTTCGACGAATTCAACGATTTGTTAGTTATTCCCTGCATGAATATTAATAAAGTTATATATCGCAACCCTGCTATTAATACCGGCAATTTCGATATAAAGCTTGTAAGCCCCAAAAACGGAGAGGAAAACGTTAATCCGTCAACTAAACTGTCATGGGAAGGAATACCCGGAGTAAATATGTACTATATTTCGATTTATAGTGTTTCCGGCTATTCTTTGAACGATTCCACCAACAAAACGGAATATACACCTGTGGAAGAATTCCCCAATCCAGATGATATTTATTGGAGTGTGATAGCATTCAAAGGTGATTCCATTTTAAGTTCCGACTTGTGGTCGTTTTCTACAGCGGGGATTATCGATAATATTAAATGGGAGAAATCTTATGGTATTGGATTATATCCCAATCCGGCAACAGATTACTTAGTTGTAAATAAACACGGTGAAGATTTTGGCACTTCACTAATTCCTTATGCAAGGATACTGAATTTGCTTGGCCAGTGTGTTTCGGAAACAGCATTTATCGGGAATTGGCCAATAAATTTAAACATTGCCTTATTACCGGCAGGGATTTATTATCTGGAACTTGGCAATAATGTTATGCCATTCATTAAAAGATAGTAAACCACTCCCTCCTGCTGCCTTACGTCTAAATGAGCGAAGGGGCACGGCAGCCTGAATTTAGCCCCCGTATTTTAATATGCGGGGGCATTTATTTTGCGATTAATTGTTGCTTTCGCCGGATTTTTCCTTAACTTCTTTTGGCTTATCGCCTTGATTTGATTCCTTTGGCCTATCGTTTTGCTTTTTTGCTTCCTCGGCTTTTGCTTTCAGAGCATTAAGGCTGTCGGCCTTTGCCGAGTCGATTTCGTTAATCAACAGGTTTTCGTTAGCCTGCGATTTCGGCCGCAGGGTTTCAACTTCGCCTGCCGGAATATCGCCCTGGTTTTTGTCTTCCTGGCTTTGGCAATAAACCAGCATTGTGGAAATTGCCAGAATTATAATTAAACGGTTTTTCATTTAGTTTCTCCGTAGGTCATTATAATGGTTTGATACTATAAATAATTTTTTTGATTTCAGCTGCATATTCGTGCGAAGCTTCTTGGTCGTTCAGCGTTGTCAGTACTAACACTTTGTTGCCAGGTATGCGTACAATAGCAAAAGTTAGGATATCGGAATAACCATCCTCGAAAGTGAGTTTTGACCAGCCGACTAAAGCTGCCAGCCCGTTGATTTTTTTCGATTCTTTTTTCATGGGCTTGAAAGCTGAATAATCCTGGAGAAACTCATATTGCAGGTTTGAATATAAAGTGTCCATGTTTTCGAAAGGCTGGACGGCAACCATAACTATCATTTTCTCGCCGGGAGAATTGGCATACAAAATATCAGGCTCTTCGTCGGTATAATCCAATTGCCAATCCTGTGGGAATTCTATTGTTATCCCGGCATAATTAAAAATGAATAACCTGCCCGGGGGCGGCTCGGCGCCGGCAGCAATAGCAATCACAAAAATCAATATATTCGAAATAATCATAAAACAAAAATCTTAATAGAATAATTATGCAAAATTATCTCAGATTAACCGATTTGTAAAAGCATTTTTTAATTTCGTTTCCAATATTGCCTGTCGAGGCTGCGGTACTGAATCGCTTCGCTGATGTGGGCCGAGCTGATATTGGCGCTTCCTTCCAGGTCTGCTATTGTCCTGGATACTTTGAGTATCCTGTCGTAGGCCCTTGCCGAGAAACCCATTTTTTCGACAGCCATTTTCATCAGGTTCTGCGACGGTTCATCGAGCGAGCAATATTTACGGATATCCTTAGAGCCCATGTCTGCGTTTTTGAATACTCCTTTCGAGCTGCGGAACCTTTCCTTTTGCACTTGCCTGGCGCTTATTACCCTGCCGCGGATTACCTCCGAAGGTTCGCCGGTCCTGTTCGAAGATAGTTCCTGATATTTTACGGTCGGCACTTCCACATGTATGTCAATCCTGTCGAGCAGCGGCCCCGAAATCCGGGCAAGGTATTTCTGTATCATATTCGAATTACATGAGCAGTTCTGGTAAGGATTGCCGTAATTGCCGCAGGGGCATGGATTCATGGAGCAAACGAGCATAAAATTACAAGGGTAGTCAATAGACATCTTTGTCCGCGAAATCGTTATTCTTTTATCCTCGAGAGGCTGCCTCAGCACCTCCAGCACATTGCGGTGGAATTCCGGCAGTTCGTCCAGAAAAAGCACGCCATGGTGCGAGAGTGAAATCTCGCCCGGCCTTATCTTATTCATGCCGCCGCCCACAAGAGCCGCATCCGATATTGTATGATGAGGCGAGCGAAACGGCCTGTGCGTCACCAGCGATTCGTCGGGCGCTAATATAGCAGCAATAGAATGTATCTTCGTAGTTTCGAGAGCTTCTTCGAGCGACATCGGCGGCAGGATTGTCGGCAGCCGTTTTGCTATCATAGTTTTGCCCGATCCCGGTGGGCCTATCATCAGGATATTGTGCCCGCCGGCGGCTGAGACTTCCAAAGCCCGCTTGATGTTTTCGTGTCCTTTAACGTCGGCAATATCTATATTATAGTTTTTCAGGTTTTGCTCGAAAATCGAATTAACATCGACGGCTTTAGGCTCGATGGCAGAATTGCCAAGAAGAAAATCCACTGTTTGGGCTAATGTTTTTACTGGGATTATATCTATTGAATCGACTAATGCCGCTTCGGTGGAATTAATTTCGGGTAGTATAATCCTCCTGTATCCCCTTGATTTTGCCTCGAGGGCAATCGAAAGAGAGCCGTGAACAGGCCGCAGCGAGCCGTCGAGCGCCAGTTCGCCCAGCACCAGTGTCTGCTCTAAAGCTTCTTGCGGTAATATGCTATTAGCAACCAATATTCCCAACGCAATGGGCAAGTCGAATGCGCTCCCTTCTTTCCTGATATCTGCCGGGGCCAGGTTGACAGTAATTCTTTTGCCAGGGAAGGTCATATCGGAATTGCTTATAGCTGCCGTCACCCTTTCGCGCGATTCTTTTACGGCAGAATCGGGCAGGCCTACCATCAGGAAATTCGGGACTTTGTTTTCGATATGAGTTTCAATTTCGACAATAAAAGCATTAATGCCGTATAGAGCGGCAGAATAAACAATAGAGTACATGGGGCCCTGCAAACAAATTATAATAATTTCTTATTTAAAAAAAGCAATATATCGTAAATTGTCAGAATTCCCATAAGATTATTTTCCCAATCCACTACCGGCAGACAGTCCGTTTTCTTTTTAGCCATTATTTCAACAGCCTTTTTCACACTGTCTTCGGGGTATATCAGATGGACATCCCTGGCCATAACCTGCTGGAAATCGAATATTTTATTTTTACCGCTATCTTCAATATTATCGTCGAAATCATATATTTGCCTAAGGGTGTATTCATTGATTGTCCTCTCTGTTATCAGCCCGATAAACCTGCTGCCGTCGATAACCGGCACATGCCTTACTTTTTCTTCGCGCATTATACGGTCGGCATCGTTAATGGTATCGTAAAGGGATACTGTGAATACTCCTTTTGTCATTATTTCTTCTACTTTAGTTAAACCGGGCATATTCTCCTTTCAAAAAGTTTTTATTTATAATATTGACGAACTTATTATTAACAATCGTATATTTTCTCTGGAAATTAAGGAAAATTATAATAAAATTGCACAAAAAGTGTTTTAGGTTAATATAAATGTTGAATGACTAAACTATTATAGATTTCGCAGGAAATGTTGACGCTCAGAGAATTCGTTTCGTCGAATAAAGTTTGTGTGGCTGCTCACAGAGGCGCTTCGGGAACGGCCCCCGAAAACACCATGGCTGCTTTCCGCGCTGCGCTCGATGCCGGCGTGGATATGATTGAAATAGATGTACAGTTTACTGCCGACGGCAAAGCAATAGTCTATCACGACGCCACACTCAAAAAAGCAGGGAACTCGAATGAAAGCCCCAACAATCTCGATTACGAGAAATTACGCAGGCTCGATGCCGGTGCCTGGTTCGATTCCAATTTTTCAGGCGAAAGAATTCCACTGCTTATCGAAGTATTAGACCTCGTCAAAGGCAAGGCATACCTGAGTATCGAAATAAAAGCCCGTAAACCGGACGATAGGCTAAAGGGCAACCTTGCCAAACTTGCCAGGGTGATAGACGAGTACGGATTGACTGAGTACGTCGTTTTTGCATCGTTTAACTATATGGCTCTAAAGATAATAAAGGAAATTTACCCGGCTGTGCACCTGGCTGCTATAAAGATTCCCAACGACACGGCAATGCCCTCTGAGCTTAAAGCCAGAATTGGAATCGAAGCGTTTATTTGTTCTGTGGACGAACTGAATGACAATCTAACGGCTGATGCCCGGAATTGCCGCGTATTGCTTGGCGTTTACAACGCCGACACACCCGAATCGATTACCAAAGCATTAAATTGCAGCGTTTGGGCTATCGGTACTAACTATCCTAAGCTGGCAATAGATATTTGCAGAAAATTTTAATCTATCAACTCACTTTTTACTCAACAAGCCCCCATTCTATCTATATGCCTTCTGCTTGTTTTCCAGGGATTATATGCCGTGAAAGCATGCCCCTTCTGCAAAGAGGATTTTGAGGTTTGTTAGGCCCGGAGAACCTAACTTATCTGAAAAACCGCCGGGCATTCAATACACATGCCGGCTACTATTTCCACACCCGTCAACTGCG
>DAINRZ010000049.1:0-12478 GCA_036741575.1 Kapaibacterium sp. (SeqCode) | reverse complement strand
AAGCTAACCTCCCTGATTTTCAAAATGTCGTTAGGTTCGAATATTTCATCTTTCTCAAAATACAATTTTGTTTGTTCAAAAAAGTGCTGATAGAATTCCTTTGCGTTTGTTCCTTCGGTTGTTTGTTCATATGCTTTTTTCAGTTCGGGGAATTTTTCTTTTGAAAAAAGTATTTTCGCCTGCGACCTTTCGAACCTTATTTTCATAAACAGGATTTTCGAGATTTCGTCGAATGCCATTTCAGGCGACAATTTATCGTTATTCCTGATTACATTGTGGCAACTAAACAGCAGGTTTTGGAACTCATCGCGTGTAAATTTCTTGGTCTGGCTTAGCAATTCATTGATTTTCTTGTCATTATCAATTTCTTCTGCATTGGGAATGTTTATAATTTCTTCTAATTCATCAGGCATTTTCTCGGTATTCACACGAAAGTACTTAGTTTCTTTTTCGTTAGTGGTTACAAAGAATTTGGCGTGTGCCCATGAAGCATAGTTAGCGCCCTGAAAATAATCGACGGTCTGGATTTTAACATTTTCCGCTTTACACTCCACAATAATAACAGGGTGCTTTTTCTCTGCTTTGTCTTTTGCGCTTTTCCAGATTACAATGTCGGCCCTTGCCTTGCCGGTTCCTCTGTGCGATTTCGTAAGGCTTACTTCCTGGTCCATTTGTTCCAATGAGAATCCGAAATTATTTACAAGATTGCAGATATAACCCTGCCTTACTTTTTCTTCGGGCTTTAGCGCCTGCCATTTGTTTCTTAATGGAATAAATATTTTGTTGCCTTCAATTTTCAGTTCAAGAGCCATATTCAAAACCTAATTTTTATATTTAGTGCAAAGTAACTGCCAATTTACAACATTTTGGAATTTATTAAAATAGTGGAAGTTTGAGGCATTGAAATTTCAATGACATATTGATATTCGTACCAAGTGAGAAAACCGTGTAAATGATGTTCCATTAGTAAAATTTCATGAATTTTATTTCTGTCAGCATCTTAGTTTCATGCATAAAAACCTCCCGCAGACTATTAACCGGCGGAAGGTTCAATATTAAAGATAATGTTCTGGTCAATTTTTTTCTGTTTCCACCTGGGATTTCCGAGCAAAAACCTATAATTATAATAAGAAAATTAGCTTTTTTTGTAAATTTGCATGCTTGGGAAATAAGATAATTTTTATCGCTAAAATATGAATAAGAAAGATTTAATCGTGAAATTTAAAGAACTTAACAGCTTATCAATTGAATTGCACAAAGCCAAATACTTTTTACCGACGATTTCGAATATTGAATTTCAAAGTAGAACTATGTGCGTGCCAGAAGCATTAACAAAGCTTACAAAACGATTTTGCATAAGAAGAAAACTGAGAGGTTTATAGATGAACAATAGTATTATAAATGATATTAAGGCCATTATTTCCGAATCAAAGGAACATGCAATCCGAAGTGTAGATTTTTCAAGAACTCTTATGTATTGGAATATTGGCAAAAGAATTTTTGAAGAGGAACAGCAAGGCAAAGACAGGGCAGATTATGGGAAATATTTGTTAGAATACATTTCCAAAGAAATTCAGCCCGAATATGGGAACGGTTTTTCGAGAAGAGAATTAGAGCGTTATCGGCAATTTTACAGGACGTTTCCAATTGCGACTACACTGTGGTCGCAATTGAGCTGGAGCCAGTACAAATTACTCATGACATTGAAAGATAGTGAACAAAGAGAATTTTACATAGCTGAATCCTTAAAAAACAATTGGACTGTTCGGCAGCTCGAACGCCAAATATACAGCAATTTATACGAAAGGCTGCTGATGAGCAGTAACAGTGAAAACGTACTTGCAGTGGCGCGCGGCGAAAAGGACGTAATAATACCAGGCGATATAATCAAAGATCCTACCATGCTCGAATTTCTTGGCCTCCGCAGGGAATCTTCATATTATGAAAAGGATTTGGAACAAGCCATTATCACTCACTTACAGGAATTTTTACTCGAATTGGGCAATGGTTTTTCGTTTGTTGCCCGCCAGAAAAGAATTAACCTCGATGGCGATGATTTCTTCATCGACCTTGTATTTTACAATCGTTTACTGCAATGCTTTGTTTTGATTGAACTTAAGACTCACAAACTTTCTCACCAGGACTTAGGGCAATTGCAAATGTATGTTAACTATTATGACAGAATTGAAAAATCACCGGAAGAGAATCCTACTATTGGTATTCTGTTGTGTGCAGATAAAAACGATACTGTTGTTAAATTCACATTGCCCCTGAAAAGCAGTAATATCATAGCAAGTAAGTACGAACTCTATTTACCGACAGAAAAGCAACTGCTTGCCGAGATTACAAGGGAAATGGACAGACTGGGCAAAGAGGCTTGAATGTTTATAATATAGTATGGCAGGTAAGCATTCGTGAGCTTGAATTGTAATAATCAATAGCGAAAGCTTGATAAACAAATTGATGAAAAAAAAGGTGCTCATTTGAATCCGTACTCTTCTCCCTATACATTTTATCTGATACCAGTTAGAGAGTATGGATAATAAACAAAAAACCTTCCGCAGATTTCAAACCGGCGGAAGGTTCAATATTAGTAATATTCTAATAGCTTAGCGCGGCTTTGCGGTTCTCGAAGCTGCGTTTTTTGTCGTTCAGGGCGGTAACGGTGTTTTTCATCGTCACTGCCTGGTCTTCAATTTCCTGCACTGTCCGGGCAATATTAGCGTCGAACTTCTTGCCGTATTTCTCCAAGATATTTACCAGCTTCTTCTCTGCCGATTCGCGGCTTTTCAGGTAGCCGTCTATTTTCATCTTGCGGGTCATCACCACGAGCAGGCTCTGGCTTTCCTGCAGGTGGTCTATTTCCTCCTGCCATTTGGCATGCTCTTCTTTCAGCTCGTTCAGCTTCTTCACGTCTTCTAATATAGTGCGGATACTTGTGTTTATCTGTTCTTCTTCGCTGTCGTATTTCTCAATTGTCTCCTTGATATAATACTTCTCGAGCACTGTTGCCACCCACGAAAGCGGCTCCCTGGCGCCAAACGGGAATGTTTTGTCGTTGGGCGAGGGCGGGGGCACAGCAGCAGTAAAGAATATCTGGTAATTGTAAGTCAGCTCGAGCACGCGGCTGAAGAACTGCTCGAAGTTATCGAACAGCATTTGCACTATGTCCTGGTACATAGGCAGCTTGTTGTTGGATTTATCGTTCAGGATGCTGTCGCGCAGCCTTGCATAAGGCGTAGCAAGCTGCGGCGCATTGGGCGAAGTAATCCTGTGCTGTACAAAGTTTTCCACCAGGGCAGGCTGGAAACTGTCAGGCAGCAGGCCGGGCCTGGGTATCATCGAAACTGCATCGCCGAACACCATGTCTGCCTTGGCAAGTACAAGCGCCACGGGTATATGCTTTATGTGCGGATTGCTCTGCATCCAGTATTGCAGGAACGAGTCGAATTGCGATGACTTGCGCCTCAGCTCGACGGGATTTGTATAATCAGCTTCCGAAAGGAAAAACATCAGGCCCCGGGCATTTTTGTAGAGTTCCATTATCTCCATATTCATGCGCTGGTCGCGCTCGTCCACCTGCACGTTGTCCTTGCGGGCTTCGTAGTCGTGGATTACGAAACTGCCGATATTCAGGTCTTCCCAAAAAGTATATGCATTGTAGCCTGCTGTGGGAGGTATCGAGTTATTGTACCATGAATTGACATTGTTCTGGTAATAAGTTTGCAATTCCCTGCCAAGCGTAATGGCGCTCGAACCGAAGCCTCCGCTTTTTGCCACTTTCATCTGTGCATCGTAGCAGAACGATGTCAGGTAGGCAGTCTTGCCCACGCCCGAAAATCCAAACATATATATTGGCACCGGCTGGAATATGCTCGTCAATCCCTGGTTCTGGCTTTTATGCTCGGTAAATTCCAGGAACGACTGGCCAATGCCGAGTTTCATTGCCGGCGAATATAATTGGCTTAGCAGCGATGCTTTGTTGTTGCTCAGCTGCAGTTCGTCGCCCTTGGGCAGCGGTGTCAGGAAATCGTTCTCCCAGTATTCGTTCCACGACTTGAATAGCTTCTCGAAGAACGGGTCTATTGCGCACCAGTACCTAATAGCTTTGTGAAGCTCGTAATAATCGATATTGCGCAGGTTTTGGAAAGTATTGTTCAGGTCGTGCAGCACATGCAGGTTAATGAGTATCTCGGCATAGGCGTGTATGTTAATATCGCCCCTGTCGCGGATTTCCTGTATATATTTGACGAGGCTGTTTTCGGCGTCCCCGGCGCTTATTCCAAGCGTAACGAGTATAGTGCCGAGCATCTTGAACAGCAGCACCCTTGTTTTTTCCTCGAGGTTTTCGTTGTTTTCGAGCAGCATGGCCACGTTGCCGACAATCCTGTCGTATTCCGATTCGTTGATGCCCACCTGCTCCGATTCTATCCAGTTTTCGTAAAAACTCCTGATTCCCCTGATTTCCAAATATATACTGTTTTTGCGCTCGAGCTTTGCCAGCAGGTGGTACCTGTACCACAGGGCAATAATATCCCTGAGCAGCTTACGCATGGGAGTGACGTTCGTTTCGGCAAATACCTTGGCGCCGTAAACGCCGCTGATTGCCTGGTCAATTTCGAACAGCACCGAAAGGCTGAATTCGAGCTTTTCTATTTGGTCTGGCAGAGTTTCTACCGCCTGGAAATAATTGTGCACGGCATGCGAGGCTTCTTCCTGCTGCTCGTGGCTCGGCCTTTTGCCGGTATCGACAAAGTAGCCGCTTAATTTATGAGTCTCTTCCGAAAAATATTTACCTAAATCCGTTGTTGGTCTGAACATTTAATTACTCCCTGACATTGATTGTAAGATAGCGTTTCAGGTCGGGCACGCCTTCGCCCATGGGCGTCGGCACATATATAGTAATGATCGAAGCCCTGTCCCTGTTTATAATTTCTTTTGGACATTCGATTCTAAAGCTGAGGCTTTCGCCTGGTATCGGCTTCAGTGCATTAATCAGGTCTTTCAGCATCGCCTGAGATACGTCGCCAAGACTTACCCTTACATTTTTATGAATAGGCTCGGCATTGGAATAGCTGCGCAGGTAAATAGTCATCAGCGTTTCGCCTTTGCGGAATTCCACTTCTTCTTTCAGGTAAACCTTCAGTTTGTTGCTTCCGGCTACTTTCGAGAATTCCACCCTGTCCACCGGGAGTTGCTTTTCGGATACGGGGCCTGCGGGCAGCAATTCTAAGTATTTCATCATGGTATCGAGTATCACATAGGACTGGTCGAAAGCCTGTTTCATGTCTATTTGCTGCTCGACAATATTAATGAAGGGTTTTTCGAGTACTTCGATAGTATCGGCTGACTGCTGGCTCAGGTAATCCTGGTCGTAGCCGATTGATAGTATTTTCAGCTCGGCCCTCAGCCTGTGGACAAATTCCTGCAAAATCCTGAAGAAATTGTAAGTAACGATTGCAGGATCGGTCAAATAGGGCCTGAAGCCTTCAATTACCCTGTAAAGCTCGCTTGTGGCCTGCCACACAAGCATAAGCTGCGGGATTGGCCTGAGTGAATTGAGGTAATCGGTGAGCAGCGACGAAAACCTGTCATATTTATCTATAAACAGCTTGTGGGCGTCGGCGCTGAGCGAAGAACTGTCGAGATGTACTCCATAAGGTATATAGGTCTCGTCGATGGAGACCAGCCCGCTCTGCACAATGAAACGAAGTACAGGTACGCCGTTTCGCTTGTCGTTCGAGGTAGTAAGTTCGCACGAAGTATGGTAAAGTACCAGCCCTTCGGAAATATTGTCTTCGTGGGCCTCGATTTTTTCCATATTATTCTCATTGACAGCAGTCGGCACCAGGTATGCCATGATATAGCCTTCCTCGGTCTGCTTCGAGAATTGTATCCTAAGGTTGAACGAGCGCCTTTCGTCGATTTTGAGAATCTGCCCAAAAGGATTAACAACCTGCATTCGCTCGATGTCAATCCTGTATTGAGACTCTTTATACTGCGATTCATCGATAACATGAAAATGAATATTTGTCGATTTGTTGTATGATTCCTGGAGCGAGGGATTGCGCAGGAAACCGAAAGTCCTGAGCTTTTGCCCTGCTGCCCCGACAAGGTTCTCAATCCAGTTTTCGAGCGCCTTGAAATGGCCCTCGGTAATTATATCGCCGTCGCGCCACAGGACTTTATACAATGGAAAATTCGCCATATTGCCTCTTTATTTCTTAATTATTAAATCCTTTTTTCCGGTACTTGTCGAATCAGCGATACTGTCGGCAGCCATCGGGCTATGCCTGCTTGCCAGCAGAATATCCGATTTTGTGTATCCGGCAGCCAGCCTTTCGCGGTTTACTATCAAAGATACATATTTAATCATATCCTGGTGCTGCGCCCTAATCAGCAGTGTATCCCCTTCATCGGCGCGCAGGTCGATAACCGCCATGCCGTTCAGCTGTGTTTCGTAGTTGCTGCCGTCGATAGTCACCACAGCTTTCGGAAGCGCAGCCCTTTCAAAATAAGTGCTAACCATCACGGTAAGGTTGCTTTTCGTCAGGGTCCAGAAAATATAGTAGCCCGCTGCCCCGATAACCACAAGGATTAGTATCAGGCCGAAAATGCTGCTCCCTTTTTTCCTTTTATTTTTTTTCATTTTTCAAAGTAATTCAATAAAACAATTTATTTCAAAAAATCGATCTGCATGGTTTGCAAATTCAGTTCGATTTTAAATATCACATCCTCTGGCTTGGCCGGCCTTTTCCATATCAGCACATTCCTGGTTTCGTCGCGCGGGTAAGGCTCGCCGGGAATCTTCACCCAGATTTTGTATTCGAAGGCTTCTGTCTTGGATTTGTCGGGCGTCTTGCCGTCTTTTTGCATTATCGTCCAGAACCTTTCGATATCCTGTATAGGCTTTTCGGGGAACATTACTTCGCCGGTTTCGTTTGTTATCAGTATATCTTTGTCTTCTTCGTCCACAACGTCGCTGGCTTGAATATAGAATTTCACGCCTTTCATGGGGTTGCCGGCTTCGTCGTACACCTGGAATTTATATTGGAGCGCGCTTGCTTCGTCGAGTATTGCCGTCGGTTCTACAGGCTCTATCTCCACGCCGCCCTTGCTAATCATAGCCGGTTTGCCGCCCTTGTTGTCGAACTTGAACTTGGACTGGCCTTCGGGCTCGATTATCAGCTTAATAGAAATCTTAGTGCTGTCGTTTACAATATAACTCAGGTAATAAGGCTCGTCTTTGAACGGATTCTCTTTCAATACAAAACTCCCCCCCCTGAATTCCAGCTGGCTGCTGTCTTTCGATTTCGGGTCGTTTTTCAGGTACAGTTTGGCATTCGTCGCAGGATTGCCTTCGGCATCCACCAGGTAAACGTCTAATTTGAATGTTTCCGGCGGTTTATCCCCGCGCGAAAGAGGCAGGCCTTTCAGGCTTGCCATGACCGGTATCTGCCCCTGGACAATCGGCCTCAGCCTGATTGTGCTTATATGCCTGCCCTTGGTTATTCCTGTATCGGCAGCAGATGTTTCGATATATTGGCTGCCATATTTAGTATTATTAATAATTACTTTATACTGAATAACAGCGTTTTCGGGTGAGAATCTGCCGCTGTAATCCACAACTGCAATACCGTCGCTGTTTGTACGCAGAAGGATTTTGCTTTCCTGCGGTTCAATGGATTCGTCGGGCGTTTCGTATTCCAGCGAAATAAGGGCGCCCGTAACTCTGTCGTGTGCTTCCACATGCACAAGTATTTCCGGTATTTCGCGGGGCGGGAATATTGCAGAGAGTTCCCTTATATTGACCACGACTGTACCGCTTACTTTAGTGAAAGCAAAATATGCCCAAATACCAAGCGCAACGACAATCAGCAGCAGGGTGATTATAACCTTCTTCGGTTGGAACCACCACTCCCAAAGCTTGGCAAGCCCAAGAGTAAATATAGAAAATATGTACTTGAGGAAATAAAAGAAGCCTCGCTTTTTCTTGCGCAGGTATTTTCTCGAATCGGCGCTCAGTTTCAGGTCTTTGTATTTTATTTTTGCCGAGGCGAGCCTGGGTATCAGCAATTCCCAGTTCAGGTCTTTAGTATCGGATTTTATTTTGTCTATTTCGTTAAGCCCCAAAACAAGCTCAACAACGGTGGCAGGCCTTGCCTCGGGGTCGGGCGAGAGGCCCGAATTAAGTGTTTTATTCAGGAAATCTGCCGCTTCGATGTTTTCGGTGGAAGGCTCCTCGCCGTGAATCATACGAAACATGAGGGCAGAGAGGGCGTAAACGTCCGACCGCTCGTTAGCCTGCCCGCCCTGGCCATGCTCGGCAGCATAATAACTCTTTTTGGCGTTCCTCAATTCATCGAAGGGAATATCTTTGTAAGGAATGCCAATATCTGTAAGGGTAGCAACAAGGTTTTTTGAATCATCCAATGTTAGAAAAATATTGGCGGGCGTTATTTCGTGCACCAATATCCTTTGGGTGTGAGCAAGCGAAATAACCTGCCAAATTTGCTGGATGACTGCATTCGCATCGGCAGGTGCGAGTTTTTTCTGCTTTTTGAGCAATGCTTCGAGCGATACGCCGTCGAGAAGCTGGGTGGAGCAATAGGGCCTTAGCTCGCTTTCGAATATCTCTTCGCCGGCTTCGGCATTGCCGATTAAATAACGGGAAGGAAAATTATCCGAAAGGTATTTTAATGTTTTGGTTTTCAGCTTAAACTGCCGTATGGCCTCTTCGTTTTCCATCAGTTCTTTTTTGAAAACCCTGAGGGCAACGGCTTTTTCGTATTGGGTATCGAATGCTTCGAAAGTAGTTGAAAACTGCCCGCGGGACAGGAACGACTTTATTTCATATTTCCCGAACTTCACATTATTTATTAAAAGCTTCTCATCGTCGGTCAGGTAAACGATTGTACGCGAACGAATCCTGTAAATAATGTAAAGCAGGATGGAAAGCACAACCAGCCCTCCGCCTGCAATTATCAGGTATAAAACCGTGTTATCAATATTCATAATTTATTATCAAATATCAAACAATTCAAGTAATTATACAATAGTATCAAAGATAACACTTTCCATGCCATTTTCTTCATTTTCGCCGGAAGAATCAATTGCAATATCTTCGCCGTCCGATGCATACTTCCGGGTATGTAATTTACCATTTTGCAACGAAAATTCCAGAATATATTCGGGATTTTTATCTTCGGCCAGAAAACTATCCACAGGCCCGAAGAATTCCGAAAGCTGGGCTTCGTTGCACGTAGGCAGGAATATCCGCAGCACCCGGGGGTCGTAGAAACGGAAATACAGTTCCTCGCCTTTTTCGTTTTTCACCAGCAGGAATTTCCTGAAATGCTTCCATAGCTCTTCCATGCTGAATTTTGATTTTATAAAAATATACCTGCTGTCGCCCCAGCCGTCTTCGAACAGCCAGGTGTCAAAACCGTTATCTGATCCTAATTCGGCAATATAAGGCGCAACGGCAGCCAGCACTTCCTCGCTGCGCCCCCTATAGAGCGAATCGTATTTCACTCCTTCGGTAAAGCGGTCCAGCAGCGCCGGGCCAATTCTTGCAGCATCGATAAGGCAATATTTTGCTTTGTTCTTTATTATATCCATATCATTTCACTACTTTAATTTCTGTTCTTCTGTTTGCCAGCCTGCCATCCTCGGTATTATTATCGCCTACAGGCTCGGCCGATCCTTTGCCGGTGTAAGAAACCCTTGCGCTGTCTATCCCTTTTGCAATCAGCCAGTCTCTTATTGCTTTTGCCCTGTCGGCCGATAGGAGCACATTGTCCTGTTCGTTGCCCTGATTGTCGGTATGCCCTTCGATACTGAACTTCAGGTTCGGGTATTTGTTCATAATTTCCAGCACTTTATTAAGCGACGGAGTAAACTCCGGCTTAAGTTCGCTTTTGCCCGAATCGAACATATTACCTGCAAAGACAATATCCTCTATCGGCGCTTCCTTTACTATTTCTTTGTAAACTACTTTGGTCTCCACTTTCGGCTCTTCTTTGGGCCTTGTCAGCAAAAATACTATTGCAGCCACTGCCAGCGCCCCAAAACTAATACCCAGAATCATAGGCAGCTTGCTTTTTTTAGGTGCAATTACAGTTTTCGGTGCCTCTACTTCAGCAATTTCCTCAATAAATGGCTCTTCTTCGTCTATCTGGCATTCCAGCTGGGTTGTCAGCTTAGCCTTCATCACTCTTTCGTAAGTTGTGTAGCGGATTGCCCCTCGGGTAAGCGGAGTCAGTTGATTAGTCCGGGGAGATATATAGTCGTTTATTATAGGCCCGACATCGGCAATCTTCTTCACTGTAATCATTCTGCATCCTTCCTCCTTGCCGCGTATCCATTCCGAGCCTTTTTTGGGTTCGAGCGAAAGTATATCCCTGATTTCATTTGTATTATCTTTGTTGATGTTGTCCATCGGGGTTTTGATAATTTCGAACAGGTATTTTATAGTATCTTCATGATATACTGCAAGATACTTGCATGGGATTAGGTTCAGTTCGTTGGGAAGGATACAAATGCCGTATTTCAGGGCAATTTCCTCTGCCCATTTGCCGGCAATAACCAGTACATTCTTATTGTTAAAGTTCCATGGCGCTAATGTCGGTCGCATTTGTTCAGCTCGTTTCTTTTTTTATTAATTACGTAATTTATTTTATTAATTATTAAAATCATTAAATCAATCTTAAAATATAAAAATCTACCTTATAATAATCCATTTTTTTTGTTTGTCCCTGCAAAAAATAAACGGCAGGAATACATCGTAATGACCATCGCTATCGGTTAGGACAATCGGCGAGTTGCCTTCTAAGTTATCAATTCTTGCCAGCCGCCTGCTGCCGTATAACTTAATAGTCAATCCTTTTATGTCGAAATCCCTTAATACGAGGTTGGATGAATCGAAAAAGCTCTCGAATTCAGATATTGTCAGTTCCTGCTCGGTAGCTAAGTCGGTATAATTAGCTTCGGCCATATCTTTATCACGCAATTCAAGTTTTTTTGCCAGCTTTTCGATATCTTTAGCAGCAATTATCGAATGTAGCTCCTGGAGCTCGCCCGTCAGCGTTTTCATTATCTCGGGCAGGCTGTTTATCTGAGTATCGTTTTGCCATAGCCAGGGGCCGAAACTAATATCGGGTGTAAATGTTTGTGTAATCGATATATTCCTCAGGTTTTGCTTTGCGTCGTAATCGGCAATCGTTTTACTCAGTGCGGCAACTGTCGATTCTTCAATCCCTTTCTTTGTTTCCACCCGTTTTATAATTTCGAGGTTACACATATCGCCCACAGCCAGGTATTCCCGTTTTTTATTAGCTTTAATGTTTACGCTCAGCAGGTTGCTGCCCGTCACCAGCCAATGGTTGACGGGGAAGTCTGCATTAAGGGGCGCTTCGTCTCCAAATTCGAAAACAGGGCAGTCGTTCAGCCTGATGTCGTAGTTAATGTCCGAAGCAGCAAGCCTTAAAAAATACAATGGTTTATTAAGCGTATTTTCCATATTTCCATTCCTAAGGCGCTGCGGTTTGCGGCGGCTGCCTGTCTTTGTAAATATAAAGTTTCAAAATCGTCATCTCTTTAATTATCTGGTATTTATCATCTTTTTTCTGCTCTCCGGGTTTGGGGTCATCGGGTTTAGGATTATCCTTTTTATATTTAACGCTCGAATTCTTCGTGATTTTTGCCGCATATTCAAACCTGATGCCGCTGAACATTATAGCAAGATGATCTTTCTCCCCGGGCTTATCTTTGACAGGCTTCGGGTAAATCTTTGGTTTAATAGATGCTTCTATTCCGCTGGAGAGCGACAAAAGCGGAATGCCTACTTTAGCTTCGAGCTTGAACTCGATTCCGATTTCACCGGTTCCTTTTATTTCCGATTTACCCTGCTCGGCATCGGGTTCCTTAATGGTTTCGACAGAAAAACCAATGGAACCATACAGCTCAATTCCAAACTTATGAGAGCCTGAAAACACTTTTTTATCCGGTATTTTTACCAGGCTTTTCAGGGGATTGATAGCATTAAGCATGCCGGTGCCCAAAGACTTTGTAAAGTTGAATACCTGGCTCAGGCCCGGTATTTTCCCAAATAATTCCGTCAGGAACTTGTCGTTTTCGTATAGGCTTTTCTTAAAAACCTTAATAAAAGGATCCGATTCGAACTTAAACCTCGATTTAATTCCAACCATTCTCGAACCGGGTATATCCTTATAACTCCATTCTTTTTCGATTTTATAGGATATGGTATCCAGATTTTTGGAGAACTCGTCGGTCAGCACACCAATGGTGTTGAATATTTTCCACAAAGCAACGACACCGTAATCGATATACCTGATTAGAGGGATAATTTGAGTCAATTCAAGCAGGTCGCCGTCCTGGGGCTTATACTTTTTCTCGGCTCCGTCGTAATACCTGGCTATACCGGTATCTTGCCCGAATTTCCAGACGCCATCCTTTC
>DAINRZ010000048.1:0-12499 GCA_036741575.1 Kapaibacterium sp. (SeqCode) | reverse complement strand
ATATCATCAGCAACAGGCCTTTCAATTGAAGATATTAAAAAGCTGATGAACTGATTAATTATACAATATCGATAGCGATAACAAATTTCAATCTTTTCCCGGACGAAAAGGATTACCACAATATCTACAGGCTGTTAAACGTTAAAAGCCACAGGGAGTTATCGGAGATAATGGAATACCATTTTCTGGAACTTCCTAAATATGCAGATGGCAAAAAACTTGAGAAAGAAATAAGCAAGTGGCTTTTTGCCATCAAAAACGGTGAAAAATTTATAAACGAGCCGGCAACACCCAAAGAATTCAATTACAAAATATTCCTCTTTTGTTGGTTTAATGCTTAATATTGTATGTTATACCTCACACAGCCTGTTGCTTTTTATTCTTTAATAAATGAAATCATCAATGTTGATTTGTATAAATAATTATTGGGAATTGAAGTCAATACCAATTTAGGTTTAAAATAAATAAGTGAAATGAAAGAACTAAAGCGGCTTCTGCCATATATCAATAAGTACAAATCCAAGATGTATACGGGTTTTGTATTGGTTATACTTGGTAATATTAGCTCCACCTACCTTCCTCGGGTGCTGGGCAATGCTATCGACACCATCAAGGCAGGCAGGTTTGCGAAGGAGGACATCCTGCAATCTGCGCTTGTATTGGTATTGCTGGCAACCCTGAGCGCTGTGTTTATGTTTTTTACCAGGCGTAGTATAATTGTTGCTTCTCGCAATATTGAATATGACCTTAGAAAGGATTTTCTGGCTTTCCTTGTGAGGCAGCCTGTTACTTTTTTCCAAAAGAATACTGCAGGCTCTCTGATGGCACATGCTACTAACGATATTGGCGCAGCGCGTGAGTTCCTGGGGCCGGCAGTTATGTGGGCAGCCAATACGGTTACGACTTTCATCTTTGCACTTTATTTCATGTTAAGTATAAATCCCGTCATAACATTGCTTTCTCTGCTTCCTATGCCCCTAATTGCACTGGTTGTTTATAAGGTTGGCAGGCGGATTCATGTATCATTCAGGAATGTGCAGCAGAAGTTCGCAGAACTGACTGCATCAGCACAGGAGAGCTTTTCGGGGGTAAGGGCAATCCGTGCATACAGGCGCGAAGCGCACGAAGCCCAAAAGTTTGCAGCCATCTCGGAGGAGTATCTTGCCGGGAGCCTTAAATATTCAAAGATACAGGCACTTACTATGCCGCTTCTTATGGTGCTGATAGGGCTTTCACAGTTGATTGTTTTAGGCTACGGCGGCTGGAATGTTATGGTTGGCGCAATAACAATTGGCGAACTGACGCAGTTTTTTATCTACCTGAACCTGCTGATATGGCCAGTGGCGGCTATCGGGTGGATAACCAATATATTGCAGAGGGCATCGGCGTCGGCAGCACGCCTTGGCGAGCTATTCGATAATGCCTCGAGCGACGACTACGCTTCCGGAGTATCAGCCTTTGAAATACCTGTACCGTCGATTGAGTTCAGGGGAGTATCATTGAAGTATGATGGAAAGAGCGATATAGCGCTCGATGGGGTTTCTTTCAGGATTGAAGCCGGCAAAAGCCTCGGTATTACCGGCCCGATTGGCAGCGGCAAATCTAGCATTATTGGCCTTATAAACAGGCTGTACATTCCTTCGTCAGGCGAATTATATATTAACAGCGTTAATATTAAAGATTTTACACAGGCAGCACTCAGGAGAAATATTGGCGTTGTGCCCCAGGAACCCTTCCTCTTTTCGATGAGTATTGCCGATAATATCAGGTTCGGTAAGCCGGATGCTGTAATTGAAGAAGTTATGGAATGCGCAAAAATTGCGGAATTGCACGATGAAATAGAAGCATTCCCCGATAAATACAATAGCATTTTGGGCGAAAAGGGAATTACGCTTTCCGGCGGCCAGAAACAAAGGCTGGCTATTGCCAGGGCCTTTTTGATAAATCCGCCAGTGATGATATTCGACGATGCGTTTTCATCGATTGATTCGAGAACCGAAAGCAGGATTATCAGGAACCTAAAGCCGTTTCTGGTGAATAAAACCGTGATCATCGTTTCGCACAGAATCTCGACTATCATGCACTGCGACAATATTATCTATACGGAAAAAGGTAAAATTACGGAACAAGGTACACACGCAGAGCTATGCATATTGGGCGGCAGCTATTATAATATGTACTCAAAGCAACTTCTGGAAGATGAAATTGTCGGACTGCAATAAAAATCATTTATTAATTTAATCGTTAACGTTAAATTGTTTAGTTAATCATAATAATTGGCTATATGAAGTTGAATATAATTAGGTCCGCCGAACGGGGTTATTTTGACCACGACTGGCTGAAAACGCACCATACATACAGCTTTGCAGAATACTACAATCCGGAGCGGATGGGTTTCGGTAAACTAAGGGTATTCAATGATGATTTTGTTGCGCCCGGTTATGGCTTTGGATCGCACCCCCACAAGAATATGGAAATTATCTCCATTCCCTTGCATGGATCGATTAATCACAAGGATAACTTCGGCCACAATGATATTATTGCGCCGGGCGAAATTCAGTTAATGTCGGCCGGCACCGGGATTTACCATTCCGAATTCAATGCTTCCGATTCTGACAGCCTGAATTTCCTGCAGATATGGATTATTCCCGATAAAATGGAAATACGGCCTTCGTACGGCAAAAAGTCATTCGGCAAAGAATCGCTTAAAAACAGCTTCAGGTTGATTGCATCCCCATATAACATACAGGATTCTCTGTTTATCAATCAGGATACATACATATATCTTGCTGATATTGAAGATGGTTACAAAGTTGAGTTTACTCTTAATAATCCCAGGAACGGTGTTTTCTTATTTGTTATCGGCGGCAAGGCGAGAATAGGGGAGAGTATTCTCGGCGATAGGGATTCTGCTGAAATAACAGGTACAGAAAATATTAAACTTTATGCTGAGCAGGATTGTAGTTTGTTGTTTATTGAGGTTCCCGTATAATTATGTGTAATTTGGCGCCGGTAAGAAACAGATGAATTCATATCTATTTGGAATAAGCGGTTCGTGGTGGATTGTTGGTTTATTATCCCTGGCGGCAATTTTTGCCTCCCTTTACTATTACCGGGTAACCATTCCGCCAACTCCCCCCGGCAGAAAGCGTTTGCTAATCGCTTTGAGGGCTGCGGCTATTCTCTTACTTCTGATAACAGTATTCGAGCCAGTGCTAACTATTATCAGCGGTACCGAAAGAGAACCCAAACTTGCCGTCCTGCTCGATAACTCTATGTCGATGGCTCAGCGCGACGCTGCCGTAAGCCGAAGCAGCCAGTACAGGGATGCTTTCGAAAAATCAGGATTCATCGATTTAGGTACCGAAAACCTTGAAATTGCAACTTTCGATTCGGATGTTAAATATTTAAATAATTTAAGCGCTTCGAATTTTAACTACGACAGCCTGAAAAAAAATGGCCAGCTAACGGATATTTCAAAGGCCTTAAGGTGGGTTAACACATCGTTTAACGACGAAAATATTCAGGCGATATTAATGTTTACTGACGGCGAATTTAATGCAGGCATCAACCCTGTTTACGATGCAGATGCTATTGGCAAACCTGTTTATATAATTGGAATTGGGGATAGTTCCGAGCCCAAAGACATAGCAATCCAGTCAGTATTGATGAACGAAATAGCTTATATCGATAATCCTGTTCCGGTTAATATTAATGTTAAAATTAACGGATATGCGAGTGGAAACCTGAAACTTACACTCTCCGGCAATGGCGTGAAATTTGCCGAGCAGGATTTTACAATCAGCGAAAATGTAAAAGTGTTTTCAGCGCTGATGGAATACAAGCCAAAAACAGAAGGGCTGCATAAAATCACAGCAACAATCAGCTCCCTTACAGGTGAATTAACGCTTAAGAATAATGTTTTTACGGAATTCATCAAGGTATTAAAGAACAAAAGGAAGGTTGCTATTCTTGCCGGAGCCCCTGGCTCGGATATTTCATTTATCAAGAATGTAATCAACAAGGAAAAAGGCGTCGAAATCAGCTCTTTTATCCAAAAAAAAGGCGCTGAGTTTTATGACAGGCCGCCCACGGCAGCCGACCTCAGTGAATCGGAAATAATTATACTCATAGGTTTCCCAATTAGTTCAACCCCTCAGAATGTAATTACTGCCCTCAAATCAGCGCTCGATAGAGGTAAGTCTCTATTCTTTGTGGCAGCTCAAAATACTGATTATAATAAACTTAAGGCAATCGAAGAATACCTCCCTTTCAGGACAACTACATCGAGGCCTAATGAATTTCTGGCACTGCCCGATTTCAGGCAGCAGTCCCTTGCAAGCCCGCTATTAAGGGTAACGGGCACCGAGAAAGACTTGGAGTTATGGAACCAGTTGCCGCCGCTTTTCAAAACCGAAACTTTTGTGGAAGCAAAACCAGAAAGCGAAGTACTTTCATACATAAAAATAAACAACGCTCCGCTGAAAGAGCCGTTAATCATGACTCGCAGTTTCAGGAACCAGAAGACAATTGCCGTAATGGGCTATGGGCTATACAGATGGAAACTTGTGGGCTATGCGCAGGAAATTGCCAAAAACCGGCAGGAAACACCTGATTTGCTCGATTATTTTATTAATAACTCATTCAGGTGGCTGTCAGTTGACCAGGACAATAAAAATATCAGGATAAAAACGACAAAAAAGCATTACACAAGCAACGAAAATGTAGAGTTTATTGCCCAGGTTTACGATGCTTCATATACTCCCGTCGATAATGCCATTGTTGCGGTTAATATTAAAGGCGGAAGGGAAATCAGGGAAATAAACCTTAGCTCGCTGGGCAACGGCAGGTATCACGGTAGCCTCGAAGGGATGCCAGGCGGCCAGTACTCCTTCAATGGAGATGTTACTATTAATAATGCGAAGCTGGGTTCGGACAACGGTAATTTCAGCGTCGGCGAGATAAACCTCGAGTTCCTGAACCTAAGGCTAAACACTGCATTGCTCAGGAACCTTGCGGACAGGACAGGCGGTAAATTCATTTTTGCAGGCGATGCAGCCACATTCCTCGATGAACTGAAAAGCAACCCAGCCTTCAAACCAAAAGCAGTAACCCTGCGCAACGAAATCGCCATCTGGAATCTGCCCTATATCCTGGGCTTGTCAATATTATTATTTGCCATTGAATGGTTCCTGCGCAAGAAAATGGGGCTGTTGTAACATTTTTAGCTGTTCTTGCTTTGAAATTAGATTAATTTTAATTTATTTAGTCTTGCTTAAAATTGTTTAATTATAAAAACTAAAATTATGAGTAAAAAAACTCAGGCAAAAAAGGCCGTTAAGAGTCAGCCGGGAAACAGGCAAAATAAGCAACAAATCAGCCTGCCTGAAATGGAGCCGCGTTTTAGCGGCAGGATTTTTACCGAATTAAACTCGTACCTGGAAATATCGATATTGTCGTTAGTGATAGCAGCCACGGCATTTATTTTATACTTTTCAAATTTTGACAATAATATTGTTTATTGCGACGATAATATTTTTATCGAAAGGTTTACAAAGGATATTCCACTGTCCGAGACAATCGATACAACAATAGGAACTACTTTCTACAGGCCTGTACTTAATGCTTCGTTTATTCTGGATGCGAAATCGGCAACCAAAGAAGGAGTAGATATTACAAAACTGCCGCCTGCCGACGAAAGAGAACAGCTCGACGCATATGTTTACCCCGAGGTATATCAGCGCACGAACTTGTTTTTCCATATTGCGGGCTCGATACTTGTATTGCTGACACTTGTCATACTACGTTTCCCGGTATTGCAGTCATTCATCCTCAGCCTGATATTTACAGTACACCCTGTTCTGACGCCTGCTGTCGGATGGATTTCCGGCAGGAACGACTCAATGATTACAGTGTTTCTGCTGCTGTCATTCATATTTTTTGTTGCATTCCTCGAAGCTAAAAATAATAAAAACTCAATCATATTTATTACTTTACATTTATTCTTTTTCCTGATCAGCCTATTCACAAAAGAAATCGGCATTGTTTTTCCTTTTCTGTGCTTAATGTATGTGCCTTACCATTTGATGTACAATACAGACAGGAAAATTTTGAAAAATAAAGCATTAATAGCAATACCATTATGGGGGATAGCGGGTATTGCCTGGTATATGCTAAGGAGAGCAGCAATGTCGAAAATAGCCAGCCCCGACGAAATAGGGCTCGACGCCCTGATCAAGAATTTCAATTCAATTCCGGCAATGATCGGCAAGATTTTCATCCCTCACAAAATGATAGCTCTTTCGTCGTTCGAAATGTTTTCAATCCTGACCGGGTGGTTTTTTATTTTCGCTTTAATTGCCGTTTTTGTTTTATTGGTTAGGAAGTCAGGTAAAAAAGACTCATTCCGTAACTCTTATAAGGTATTATGGGGATTTGCCTGGTTTGTTGTGCTTCTTTTCCCCACACTCATGATCAGAATCCAGTTTGTCGATGATTTCTTCGATTATGCAGAGCACAGGGCTTACCTGCCCATGGTTGGTATTTTTATCATTGTTTCACAATTGCTGGTACTATTCAAGGTTAATTTCAGGCGGGCAATCCCGTTGGCTATAGGACTGATTGTTTTCGCAGCGTTTGCAGTAAAATCATATACTTACAAAGATTCATTCCGCGACAGGATTGCTTTCTGGAGCAGGATGGTGGAGACCTACCCCGAAAAGTCCAGGGGATATTACGACCTGGGGCTGGGGTACAAAGCCCTGAAAGATCATAAAAAAGCCGAGGAATTATTCTTTAAGGCTATGGAGCGCAATCCTGGCAATAAAAAAATATATTACGAGCTAATGTCGATGTACGACAAGAACAGTGAATTCGACAAGCTGGAACAGACTGCCCAACTGACCTTTAAAAATATCGAACCTACGAATCCGGTTGCTAACTTCTATTACGGGAAGTCACTTTTTAACCGGGGCAAAAAGCCGCAATCGGTGCCTTACTTAGAGAATGCCGTCCGGTTCGGCAAGCAGTTCCCGCCGCAGTGGCTCGTTTTGCTTGGCAATGCTTACACATATGCAGGCAAAATTCAGGAATCCCAAAAAATGCTCGAAAGGGCTTTGAAAGCCAGGGAAATACCTGATGCAAGGCTTTATATGGGAATGAATTATTATCTGATGAACGATAAAACCAATGCAGCAGGCATGTTCGAAACGGCGCTTAGCGCCAATCCCAGGCTTTACCTGCAGTTAGCCGAGTTTTACGACAAGCAGGGGGCTTTCGGTGAAGTAATAAAGATTGCCGAATTGTATGCCGGCAAAGTCCCTAAAATACTGTCACCGCATTATTACTTCCTGGCAAAAGCATATCAGAGCACAGGTGAACCGGGCAAAGCGGCCGAATTATTAAAGAAAGGAACAGGGGAATACCCCGGCGATAAAAATCTGATATCTCTGCTGGGCGATATATACCTGAAGGAAAATCAGCCGGAGAAAGCCCTTGCCGAATTCGAAAAGCTGGCTGAAGCAAATCCCAACAATCCCGATGCTTACTATTATCTGGGGAATACATATTCCCTGATGGGGAATAATTCCAAAGCTCACGAATCATTCGACAAAGCGCTGAAGCTCGATCCTGCTAACGGCAATGCTTACAACAGCAAGGCAGCTTTGTATTACAAAGAAAAAGAATTCGGCAAGGCCGAGCAGTTGTGGCTGCAATCCATTAAAGCAGCGCCCCGCGAATACGGTTCGTATATAAACCTGGTAAAATACTATAAACTGAACGACAGAAAACCTGAAATGGACAAAATTGTAAATGAACTGACAAAGAATGGCGGCTCGCTTCCGCCTGATTTGAAAGAAATGTTGAAATAAATATATCGGAGATAAATTATGAGCAGGAAAAAATCGGTTATTCTTTGGATTGTTTCTCTTTTGATAATGCTATCGGCGGCCGTTTTCCAGAGGATGACCGGCCCGACCTATCCCCAGAGCGGGTCTGTCAGTATTGGCGGCAAAGAGATTAAGTACTCGCTTATCAGGTCGGAAGTTACCGAAAAAGATGCAATGATAAACATTGTATGCGATAAATCCATTTCCGGAAAGATAATGTACAAAATCCTATCTGCAAATATGGACTGGATAACCGCGCCCATGAAAAGAAACGGCGATACCTTGACGGCTGCCATACCTTGGCTGGAGCCAGCCGGCAAAGTGCAGTACTTCATTACTCTGATTGATGCCGCAGGCAAAGAATACCAGCTAAACAAGGAAGAAACGAGGGTGCGTTTCAAGGGGCATGTGCCCGATGCAATCCTGCTGCCCCATATATTCTTTATGTTCATTGCTTTTTGGTTTTCCATTCGGACGGCTTTCGAAGCTATTTTCAAAGGTGATAATGCCTTTAAATATTCAATATGGACCCTGGCGGCAATGTTTATCGGGGGTATTATTTTGGGCCCGATTGTCCAGAAGTTCGCATTCGGGGCATATTGGACTGGCTGGCCTTTCGGCAATGACCTGACCGATAACAAAACAGCGCTTGCCTTTATTTCGTGGATTGTTGCGGTGTGGCGCCTTAAAAAGGATAATAAGAAAGCGCTATGGCCGGTGCTGGCAGCCGTTATCAGCCTTGCCATGTACCTTATACCGCACAGTACGCTCGGCTCGCAGCTCGATTATTCCGGCAGGGATATACCGGCAAGGTATATGAATACAAGCTCGACCTTTACAGAGCAGGCACAGTAATTCAAATTAAACTATTTTTCTATGAAAAGGAAATACTCATTCTTTATTTTGGTTCTGCTGCTTTCGGTCAGCAGCCTTGTGGCCGTAAAGCCGCCTCAGTACTGGTTCGTGTTCCTGAACAGGAACCCGGATAGGATTGAATTGCCGCCAAATGAAGCGGCTGAATTGCAGAAAGGGCACCTGGCAAATATCGACAGGCTTTATGTGGCTCGGACCATTGTTGCTGCAGGCCCTTTCGAGGGTGGAGGAGGTATGTTCGTTGCCCGGGCAGACAGCCGCCAGGAAGTAATTGATTCGATAGCCACCGACCCTGCCGTAAAGGCAGGCAGGTTCCTGATGGAATATATTCCCTGGGAACCTGTCAACGGAGGCTTCTGTCTTTACGAGGAACCTTTCAGCATGGTAAGTTATTATTTTGTAAGGTTGACTTATCCGCCACCGGCAGATTCGGCTGCCGCGCGCAGGGATGAATACAACAATGCTTATGCTGAAATGCGCGACTCCGTAAAGAGTAACTACAACCTGCTGCTGGACGGCCAGTTCAAAGACAATACCGGCGCCGTGCTGATTATCCATTCGGACAGCGAAGATTTCGAAGAAATCATTGACGACTCCCGGATGGTCGATGATTTGGATGCCGAATTCGAAGTAAAGAAATTGTATATAGCCAAAGGCACTTTCTGCGAAAAATAGGGGGCGTGAAAATGCCTGTATTGGTTATTGTTTTATAAAATCTAACTCTATAATAGATTACATTGTATTATAAATATTCAGGTTCTGATTATAATTGGCAACGTTTTAGAATTAAAAGTATATGGTTCTAATTCGTATGGTATGGGTAGAAAAAACTTATACAGTTGATGAATCAATTTGCTTTTTCCAGAGAATAGGTATCGTAATTATAATTTCCTCCCTTTTCAGCCAATCCGATTAATCATTTTTTACAAGATATTTGATGTTGCTATAAAGCCGGTTTAATAGTTTGATGAAATGTAAGGTGAGCAAGCTCACTTGTTTCTGGATGGAGTATTATTAACAATGGGGCCTGGCCCATCGACAAAATACATTAACACACAGTATCTGTTATAGAACCGCAATTTTTTTACTTTTCATAGAGTTATGCAAATAGTCGCAACGGAAAAATCCAATAAATCATTCAATATCAAAAAAAATCCGGCTTTGAGTGGCCGGATTTTTTTAGAAAACATACTAATTTAGAATTTTCGAAGCTATAATTTGCTCAGCTCGTTTGTTGCTCTTTGCAGTTTTTGAGCAAAGTCCTTATAAAATTCTTTGTCCGAAAAATCACTGTAATTCCTGTCGTAAACTTTAATCAAACCCTGGAAGTATTTTCTCTGAATATCATTATCTTTCGATTTGACAGAGGTTTCCATAGCTTCAATTTTTTTAATAATATCCTTCATATCGTTTTCCAGATTGACAAGGAAATAAATATCGAACAGATCCACCATAATATCGATATTTTCTTTTTGCTCTTCGTAGCCAAGGGCTTTGCGGTAATTATCTATCGATTTCATCAGGAAAGGCTCATATTCCGTTTTATCCATCGGTTTCAGGTTCTTGTCGGCAAGTTCTCTTTGCCTGCTGTATATACCTGCCGCTACATTTTTATAGCAAACGCCCAGGTTTTGGTAAGCCCTGGGTATATCTTTCGAATCCGGTTCCGCTGTTTTAATAGCCTTTTCATAGTAGTTTGCAGCTTCATCCCATTTTTCGAAAGTAGCCAGTATATCGGCATATCTTTGAATATAATATGAATTATTGGGATTCTTATCGACTATTGATTTAATAACATTGAGCGCCTCTTCCTTTTTGCCCTGCTCCTGGTAAATCTGTACAATATAATCGTTTACAGAAATATTGAAAGGTTCGATAGCCGAAACGGTCATTATATATTCCATCGATTTATCGTAATCTTTCTTCTTAAAATATATTTCTGCCAGAGCAAGGTAAGGATTTGTTATGATACTTCTCCAATTAGCTTTTTCCTCGTTCGATAAATATGAAGGCTGGTTGACTGCCCAACCTTTGACAATGAATTTACCGTCGAATTTAGTATCGCTCAAAAACAAGTAAATTTCATTGTTATCATCCTTTAGCCCAACATAAACAAGCGAATCCTTGTCATCTTTTGTAAGAGGCAGCATCCTGGAGTCAAAGGGCCGTGCGCCAGTTTTCATAACAGCTTCGCGTGCAGGCTGGCCGATATATATACCTTTGGCTTTGGCATAATCAATCGAAGGTTTCATAGCCTGAACAAATTTATTATATGATTCCAGTGCCTTTTCTTCGTCTTTCTTATTCTCATAAGCTACGGCTATTATTCTGTGTATATCGGCATTATCGGGCCTTACAACCGAAGCAATGTTGAAATAATAAATTGAAGTATCGATAAATTTACTGTCGTTATTCTCTCCAAATTGCTCGAGATAGTTAAACCCTTTGGTATATGACCCGGCCCAAATGGATGCTTCAACAGCGGCAATTTGTTCGGGCAACACCTTGGCGCCCATATTTTTCTTTGCGTAGCCAAGAGCTTCCGTGGCTTCTTTAAAATTCTTCAGCTTCGATTCGATATCTGCCAGGAAAATCCAGGCTTCGCCGTTATTGGGCGCCTTGCGCAGCAATTCCTGCAATTTTGCTTTTGCCTTGAGCGTATCGCCATCCCTGTAAGCAATCTTTGCAGATGCCATTTCGGGAGAGCTGCACTGAAATCCCTGGAAAAGTACAGCCCCTGCTGCTAATATTATTAACGTTAAAAATAATCTCTTCACAATTCCACCTTTCACTTTATATAAAATTATTTCATTACTTCCAATACTAAGATGTTAACAGTCGGCAAAAAGTTACGAATTTTTGCATCTGTCGGAAGTTCAAAATTATAAAGGAAATAATTCAGAAAAAAATTATTAGGCAAAAGTGGCTTTAAAGCTTTAGCCCGGCCGTCAATCTGTACGAGCCGCCAAGCCAGGTGTTGCTTCCAAATAATTTGGCTGCAACTTCGAGTTTTAGGCTCACCAAATCGGATATTAAAATATAAAAAGCAGCCCCTACCTTGAGATATTCTTCCCGAAGCGGCAGCTTCCTTATATCAAATCCAAGGCTATCGGGGAAATTTCCCAGGCTGAAAACATATTCGGCCACCCCCCGAATGTATGTGTCTTCCACAGAGCTTACCCCATATTCCAATTTTGCGTGCAATTCGTCGGCAAATTCTTCATCCCTGTAATTATATAAAACAGAACCTTCCAGCCATGATTTCTCGAACTCGAAACCGGCAGCCAGTTTGATAGCAGTCTCGAACGCCCCGTCGCCAAGGTAATCATAGCCCGGATCGTTGCCGGCACCGTAGTGGAATCCAGGCGGTATCTTGATTTCCATGCCAATATTGGAATAAAAACTGCCCCGGGCCAATCCGTAGATTGCACCTAAAGAATAATATAACGGCCGGGTAAGCGAAAAACTAGCCCTCTCCTGCCTCAAACCATTCGAATCCCTCTCGTAATTTTCGTCGAGGCTGCTGTATATTATCGGAATATCGCCGGTAATAATCAAATTGTCGAGAATTTTGTAGCTTGCCCTGAACCCAAAGACATAGTCCACCCTGTCGAAATGATACTGGCGGGCGGAATCCGAAGCAACCGAATCATACAGGCCCATCGTTTCGGTACCCTCCGAATCGAGGAAACTGGAACCGGAACATATCCCGAAATATGTTTCGACATTGAAACTTC
>DAINRZ010000047.1:0-12641 GCA_036741575.1 Kapaibacterium sp. (SeqCode) | reverse complement strand
CCGAATCTGCATTGAACAGCCTGAACAGCGCTATCAGAAGCGGCGATACCGTTATGATGAATAAGGCTTATTCGGAAATGATCGGAATACTGAAGAAATCGCTCGATGAAGCCGAAAAATTAGGCCCCCTTTACGATGACCACGAGCTGCAATCCCGGTTAATCAGCCTTCTTAGTTTTTATTTAGAGACTATGTCGGGGCCTTATCTGGAATCTCTGGAACTGCAAAAGAAACCCGACAGCCTTTTTACTGATAATGACTTGGTCAGGACGGCACAGATACTCGATTCGATATCAAAAGCACAGGCAATATATACAGACAAATTCGATACCCAATTAAAAAAGTCTGCAGCCGAAAACAGGACCATTATAAAGTTAGACAAATAGTGATGCATTATGCCGATTTATTATTTTATAGTAGTAATAAGCTTATTTTATCTATTCCTCTGGATAAATCACATATTTATCCACACAGAAAAAAAATGGTATAAAATCTTAGTTAATTCTATAAAATATATACTGTTAGTTCCATTCTGGCTACTAGTGCTGATTATTTCCGTCAACCTGTTCCTGCCTCTTGGTCTATCTAACGGGTATGAGAATGATATGGTTTATATTAAAAATGCTGATAAAGAAGCAAGTGAGTTATTATTTATTGGAAAAGCCAATAAGCTTGGGCAATGGTTTGTAATCCATCCCATAAAGGAAAGCAAGCTGAAAACAGTATTCGAACTAGAAAACACTGCTTTAATAGATTCAATTAATATCGGTTTCCCGTACGACAGCATTGCAGCAATAAATGCAGAAGAATTAATCCCGGGTAATTATGCAGTGTGCCGTGTATTCCCATTAGCCGATTCTATTACAATAAAAAAGGGCGGTAATATAAAAGTAGAGAAATCGGCAATTAATACCGAATTCGAATACACACAGGCGGGCTTGCACCTGTTGGTAATATTTGGTATTTGGTTTCATGTGGTTTCGGCAAAGGAGAAAGAATCGAAAGGGAAATTCACAGCCGGGGCAGCAGTGGCCACAATTCTTTGTATTTATATTATTTATCATTATATTAAGACTATTGTTTTATTGTCGTAAATATGAAAAAGCTGAAGTTTAACATACCGAAAGCGAGCGGGATAGAACTTGCCGCAAAAATGGACATGCCCGAGGCAGGCGAGCCCGATAATTACGGCATATTTGCCCATTGCTTCACCTGCGGCAAGGACCTGAAGCTTATTAAATATATTTCGGGCGTACTCGCGGAAAGCAGGATTTCCTTGCTGCGTTTCGATTTTACAGGCCTAGGCGAGAGCGGCGGCAATTTTGCGGACACAACGTTTGAAGGCGCTGTCGGCGATATAATCGAAGCGGCAGGGTATCTCGATAAAAACTTCGGCCAGCCTTCATTTCTGGTTGGCCATTCAATGGGCGGCCCTTTGGTGTTGGCCGCAGCCGGCAGGCTGGATTCGGTCAAAGCTGTAGTGTTAATTGCCTCTACCGATAATCTTGCGGCTTTCGGGGAACGCCTGCTGACAAAGAAAGCTGCGCCTATGGCAGACGGTTCATATTCAGTTAATGTATCGGGCAGGAAATTCAACCTGAAAAAGGGGTTTTTCGACAGCATGATGAATACCGATATACCTTCTTTGGTAAAAAGCCTTGGCAAGCCGGTTATGATTATTCATGCATCAGGGGATTCTACGGTAGGAGTAACGGCTGCCAATACTATATTCGAAAATGCCGGGTATCCCAAAGCATTGGTTATTACCGCCAGCAGCGAACACCTGTTCAACGACAGGAAAGAAGCCGAACATCTCGGCAGGCTGATAAATTCGTGGCTTACTGCGTATATATAGACTAATGTAATGCAACGATAAATATATTTTTTTATATTTGAATTTTTGGTTTGATATAAGACACAAATTTATGAACGAAAATATCAGGAAACTACTGCCATACGGATTGGTGCTTGCATCATTCGGGGTTTTTTGTTTTATTATGATGTTAATATTCGATTCGATTTTAATGCCTTCGATTATTAAAGAAGAAGATAACGTCAAGGTGCCTGAATTGATAGGTAAAAGCCTTACCGATTCTGAATCGTTAATTGCTGAAAGCGGCCTGAAAATAGCTAAAATTACCGAACAAAGCAGCACCGAATACCCTCAGGGAATAATTATCAACCAGGAACCCAAAGGCGGCGTGGAAGTGAAGGCCGGCAGGGGGATTTACCTTACCGTCAGTACAGGGGCAACAGCTTCAAATGTCCCGAATGTAACGGGTATTTCGTTGCGCGAAGCAAGGATGGCCATTATGAATGCCGGCTTCAGGGTAGGCAACATAACATATTCACCAAGCGACCTGTATGGCTCCGATACTATAATCAGCCAGGGTATCAGGGGCAATTCCGCTGCCGAACCCGGCTCGTCAGTCGACCTGATAGTCAGCAAAGGCTCCGAAACACAGGTGCAGGTGCCTAATATAGTACATTCAGACTTTGCCGATGTTGCGGGATTACTCGAGGAATCAGGATTAATCCTTGGCAAAGTGGAAAAAAAAGAAGGCAGCGGCACATTTATGCCTAACACAGTAATCAGCCAGAAACCCGAAGCAGGCGCTTTGGTTGCAAAAGGTACGGCTGTGAGTGTTGTAATTACGAAGTAGGCAATCTATGGCTGAAGTATAATTAACTCTTTATAATTAAATAAAATAAGAGTGATTAATGAAGTATATTATTATCTTTATTGTTATCATCTCCGCTTTGACTCTCATTTTTTGCAGCAATCCAATTCCGAAAGAAGAAAAACCATTTAGCAGGATTTTGAAATTCGATGATATCGGTTACGGCGATACCTGCTGTGCAATACTATATGGAATAGTATTTGAAAATGTGGATAGTTACTTATTACATAAATAAAGGCTTATTATTGATTTTCCATATGTCGATATTCGAGTATTAATAATCCTTGTTTCTTTGAATATTTTTTCATATCTTTAATATGAAAAACGACGACTAATAATTTCATAGATTACTGCCGGGACTAATAGCTCAGGAACGATTAAACGACCTGCATTGTAAAATACTCCAATTGCATAAAAGGATTTTTCCTTATGAAGAAGATGAAAAAGTAGATTGATATTACAACTTTTGAAATTTTTTTTATCTGTTAATAATGGAGGTGTTTATGAAAGAAATCAAGTTTAATGCAAATGGTGGGAATATTGTTGTTTCTCTTCTATTTGATGGTGTACTAATGGCAGGATATTCTCTTAGGCTTTATCCTGATTTAATTTCAAATGATCCAATACTTAAATTTTCGGGTAATAATGCCGATGACAAGCCTGATTACTGTGTTCTACCTTTACCTGTCATTCAAAATGATGGGAGACTAATAAAGATTAAATCTGGTTTCAAAGCAGTACCTGGTTATGAAAATACACCATTTACTATTACAGTTGCATTTATTCAAGACAATATAACTATTGGTTTCGAACCCAAAAATGGCCAGCTCGATGGGAGTGACCAAAATGTTGATTTTTCAATTAAATTATTGAAAGGTTAGTAAAAATGAAAAGGATAATTCTATTACTATTTTTTGGCCTGTTCTTATCGGATTGGGGAATTGCCGAAGAAAAAAAACAGTCAGATGAAGGACATATTCTAAACCTGGAAGTTGATATCCCTGAAATACCTGCTGCGAATTCATTAGGTATAAACAATAACCATGTATTAAAACCAACTACTCCCAGCGAATTCGGGATCCTCCTTTCAAATTTCTTCGATGGTTCTACAATTTCTATTCCTTCTTCATTTGCGATTGAAGTTGCCCCCTTTCTTTTATCCAAAGCCAAAATAAAAAACTTAAAAGAGTATTTAAGCAGAAATGATTTTGATAATTTAAGAATTTCACTTGCATCAATAAGGGATTCAGTTAATAATTCCTACAATCAATCCATCGGTTTTAGGATGACATTTGAATTTGGATTAAAAGAAAAAATACATCAATATGCTCAATATTTAGAGGATAAATCAGTTAAAATGCAAGAATATGAACAGGAGTTTTTTAAAATTAAAGGATGGGGTAGTGGTTATGAACCTATAGGAAATGAACAAAAAGAATTGGAAGAATATGAAAATAATAAGTTTGAAAGTACAAGAAAGAGTCTTAGCATTGAAAACTATTGGAATTACCATAAACTTGATGTTGCTATAGCTTCTGTTTGGAACTCAAAGGATTCGGTTGGAAGAGAAACAAAATTAAAATCAATACAACTTTGGGCTACTTATGCAGGGCCTATTCCAATATCTTTTTTAGATAGTAAAAATGCTCAAATGATGGCTGGTGTAAATCTCAGGTATTTCGATGATATTAAAACCGGAAAACAGTTGTTAAATGGTTCTTTAGGTATAAGGTTTAATTTTGGTGTTGAGAATTTTAAGTTTTTTGTTGAAGCAGAATATGATAATAATGAATTAGACAATAGCGAAATAGCTGATTTAAGGCAACACTTTTTAGTCAATGGTGGAATTGAACTAAAATTAACAACCAATACATGGTTCGTTTATAACCTAAATTATAAAAAAGAATTTGAAAAAGGAATTACCAAGCCAGTAATAAGCTCGAATTTGGATTTTCGGTATAATATTGCTGAAATAATAAATGTTATGAAAAAGTAATAGTAAGGCCTAATCTATATTCATATTTCATCACTTCACTTTACTATCATTTGAGGTAACAGGTTATCATTCCTTATTTTATCACTATTAGTTGCATCAGTTTATTAATCTTGCCGCATTTTAACACGAGATAATAGGAGCCGCATGCAACCGCCGCAAGGTCTAAATTAATTCTGCTGCCTGCTGTGGCAAATCCTGCATAGTCAAATGCCTTTACCTTATTGCCAAATAAATCGAGGATTTCGGCAGAGGAAATGTTAATATCTATATTAAATACCAATTCTGTGCTTTCCATCGCCGGATTTGGGATTATCAGGATGGAGCCGTCATCCGAGTAATCCACAACTGTTTCGGGTTCCCTTCCGCTGCCTCGCATACTTAGCTGCTGAACTGAATCCAGGCATGCATTTGTAAGAATATTGGCAGCCACATTAGTCTTTTCCGCTTTCACTGGTTTATAAGTAACCGTCAGTTCTTTCTGTTCGCCGGCGGGGATTTCGGTTGGAAATTCTATCCCCGAGAACCTGAATACCGAGTCGATGTCATCTTTTGATTCAATTCCGTAAACAGTTAATGTGCTGTTACCGGGATTTGACAAAGTTACTATCCTTTCGACAAAACTGCCTATATCAACTGAACCGATGAAAATTGAACCGGGGGAGAGAGTTATCATTGGGGCAGGGCCGTTGGTATGGCCGATAAAACTTACCTTGTTTGTATCTGTATTGAAAGCGTTCGATTCAATCGCTATTGTTGCTTTGTATGTTGCCGGTTCTGTCCATTTACCCTCAGGAAGCGGTTTAAACCCTATTCCTATTTCTTTGTAACCGCCGGGAAGTATTTCGAAACTCTTCTCCGGATTTACTACATAAAAAGCTTCTTTGTCATTATCGATAAATTCGAAGTTAGTGACTTTCAAGGTTTGCTCGCCTTTATTAAAGACTTTCATTTTCTTTTTTGTATCTGTGAAAGCAAAAACAGAATCCCAGCTAATGTTAATTTTATCATAAGCTATTATTGGCTTCTCCTCGAAACCGGTGGCAATAATATCCACAAGCTTATCTTTCTGGTTGAAAGCATTCGAGTTGATTTCGAACAATGAGTAATACCATGCTCTTCTGTCGGGTGTAAACCCAAATTCCACGGTTGCAAATTCTCCTGGTTTCAGGATTGTATCGTTAAATTCTTTTGCCATAAAGAAGAAATCTTTGCTCGAATCTCTAAGAAATACCTTTGAAACGTTGAGGTCGGCATCGCCGATATTCTTTATATCTATCGCAGAAAATCCTGTTGTCCCTGCATTAATGTTTGTAAACCTGACATAAGGCTTACTGCAGGCAATTACGGGCTTTGTGCCCTGCCAGTTCTTCACCGGCGAAGGTTTCATCCCTTCTTTGCCAATTTCAACAATGGAATTCAACGGGGGATTATATATCACAGTATGAGGCTCTGTTTTATGTGGCCATGTTACAAGGACAGAATCGATATAATTATGGCCTTTCAGTCCGAAGTTGACTATAAATGGCTGCTGGCCCGAACAATGCCCCAGGCCCGCCTGCAATTCCCTTATTTGACTGACTCCGTTTGAAAATACCCTGACCCGTGAACCAAGCCCGCCCTGGTTGGCGCCTTCGGGCTGGTCGAGCTTTACGGAAATCCAGTTATTCTTGTTTCCGATATCGTTTCTAAGCAGGGAAACCTGCATTCTGTTATAGTAAGTGTAAATAGTTTTGGTAACGCCGTCGATTATTGTGTCCTTTGCAATGCTGTCTTTCACCTGGTGGCTTACAAATAAATCCTGGTCGCCGTCCAGGTCGTAATCGCAAGGCTCCATGGAATGGGCTTCCTGCATCGAATAAAAGAGGCCAAGTTTTTTTGTAACATCGTCGAAATATCCCGTATCATTTTGCATGCAAATATAAAGTCTCGATTGCCCTTCCATATTGATGTTGTTTGCAGCATCGGAATACCCCATCTGGCCGATTGCAATATCGAGCTTCATATCTGCATCGATATCTATCCATGTGCCTCCCTGGTCGCCTATATGTGTCCGGCTCGGCGGGGCATCTCTCCTAATTCTGTCGAGAGCCCAAACAAGTTTGTAATTTTCCTGTTCACCTTTGTTAATAGTTACATGTGTCCTGCCTTCTCCTTTGTCGTAGCCGCCGTGAACCTGCACCTGAAGCAAATCCATATCTCCGTCGTTATCAAAATCGCCGGGCTGTGCTTCCCAATTGCAGAGCGCCTGGCCGTGGTCGCCGCCGATAAATTGCCCTGTATATCCAGACTGAGTAGAATAATCGGTAAATGTGCCATCCTGGTTATTTTTAAAGAGAGAACCGCTCGAACGGCAATAAGCGCATGTCATTATGTCTTGCCAGCCGTCATTGTTCCAGTCTGTTGCATTAACGCCGTACATTGGTTCTGGGCTAATCTGAACACCATTGTTTGATATTTTTGTAAAAGTGCCGTTTCCATTACCTTTTAATAGCACATCAGGCATTTTATAGCCATTACCGTTATTTTCAAGGTTTTTTGCATAGTCGCTGAACCAGGTAGAAATATATAAGTCAACGAAGCCGTCCAGGTCGTAATCGAGGAATGCAAACCCGGTTGCGTTTATAATTCCTGCGGGCATGTTTGGATCGGCAACAATATCTGTCAGGCCATTATTATTTACTAAAGTAAACTTTCCCGTACCGTCATTCAGCAGCACTTCCGAACGGTCTCCGGGGTCTTCTTCGGGTGAATCATACATTTGCCATCTATGGTAGTAAATGCTGGTTACAAGGTCCAGGTCTCCGTCGTTGTCAACATCTGCAAATGCTGCAATATCAGCAACCCTGCCAGTTTTATTCGGGTCCCTGTTTTGGTTAACATTAGATTCTACTGTAAAATCGACATATTTCCTTTTGCCCGGATTTTCAGGATCGGGCAGGTTAAGGTACAGCCAGAAACGGTTTTTATTCAAATTACCCTGTCCCCAGAACAGATCGGGATAATTATCATTATTTACATCGACGCATAATATCTTTGTGCCTTTGGCTGAATCCAGACCTGCCTCGTGGGTTGCATCAATAAGCCAGTCTGGAGCTTGTGCATTCGAATATGATTGCACTGCCAGAGTAATTATTAATAATAATATGGCATTAATAACTGAACTCAATTTGTTTTCCTGTTGCTTTTCAGACTTTTTCATTTTCTAACCTTGCTTAAATAATTCAATTTATACCTCGTTAAAAAACAAATTATTAATTTTTATATTCATATCCAATATTGTTCGTCTAAATAAATTATTTGCAGCATTAAAGGTAAGGTTAATAATGAGAAATCAAAAAGAAATTTATCCACAATTTGAATTTTGGCATAGTGAAGAAATTGTTAACAAGTAAAATTGCATGAATTACAAAAATCATGCAACTTGAGTCCAAAAATGAATTGTAAATAAAGAATAGAGTAAATTTTATTGAATTTACGGGGATTCGTTTCCCGGTAAGCTGATTAAGGATAAAATATTTATGGAATATACGGATTATAACAGCGTTCACGAATATTTGCCTTCTAAGAAGAAAAACGGCAATACAAAGCCGCTTTCCTACGAAGCGCTCGGCAACCTTGTGCCGCCTCATAATATCGAGGCTGAACAGTCAGTGCTCGGAGCTATGATGATAGACAAAGCGGCCATCGCCAAGTGTATAGAGATTGTTGAACCCGAGAGTTTCTATGCCGAAGCCCATAAAATCATTTATCAGACTATACTGATGATGTTCGAGAAGGTTATTAATATCGACCTTGTCACCCTTAGCGAGGAACTCCGCAAGCGCAATATGCTCGAGAGGATAGGGGGGACTTACTATTTGGCAGATATTATAACTAAATCGCCTACTTCTGCCAATGTTGAGAATTATGCCAGGATAGTGCTCGAAAAATACCTGAAAAGGCTTTTGATAAATTCTTCGGGAACAATACTCAGCCGCTGTTACGACGAAACTACCGATGCGCTCGACGAAATTGACAAAGCGGAGAGCCTGATATTCCAAATTGCCGAAAAAAGGTTTACTAAAACGTACCAGCCCCTGAAAAAACTGGCTCATACGACACTGGATCTTATCCAAAAGCAGTCCGAAGGCAGCAAAGGCTTGTCCGGTGTACCTTCAGGATTTAAAGAACTGGATAACTACCTTGCAGGTTTCCAGAAGTCAGACTTAATAATTATCGCGGCAAGGCCCTCTATGGGAAAGACAGCTTTTGCACTTTCGATAGCCCGCAACGTAGCCGTGGAATATAAAAAGCCTGTTGCATTCTTTTCGCTCGAAATGGCTTCCCACCAGCTCGTAATGAGGCTTATAAGCGCGGAATCGAAAATAGATCAGCAAAAGCTTAGGAGCGGAAAAGTGAGTCAGGACGATATATCGAGAATTGTGAAAGACCTTGGGCACCTGAGCAAAGCGCCGATAGTCATCGACGACAGCCCGTCGCTGGGGCTGCTCGAACTGCGCGCCAAATGCCGCAGGCTGAAAGCCGAATACAGGATTGAACTAATCATTATCGACTACCTGCAGTTTCTGCACCCGCCCAAAGCCGAAAGCCGCGAACGCGAAATCTCTATAATATCCCGTTCGCTGAAGCAATTAGCAAAAGAACTCGAAGTGCCGGTAATAGCCCTGGCTCAGCTAAACCGTTCTGTTGAATCACGCAGCGATAAAAGGCCGATGCTCTCCGACCTGCGCGAATCGGGCAGTATAGAGCAGGATGCCGACGTCGTTATGTTTATCAACAGGCCGGAGGTTTATGGGATATTGCAATACGAAGACAAGACACCCACAGAAGGAACAGGGGAGATCATCATCGGCAAGCAGAGAAACGGGCCGATTGGAACGGTACGCCTTGCCTATGTAAATAAATATGCCAGGTTCGAAAACCTCGAATTTCGCTACGATTCTCCACCTGTGAATATTGTGGATATCGACGGGGAAGAGCCTTTTTAGGGAACGAGAGTTATTACTTTTCCAAATGCTCTACGTCATCCAGGTCTTTGTATCTGCCTGTTGCTTTCTTATTGTGTATTAAATCATCAAGGCTGATTATATCAATATTGATTCCATCGATAAATGATGTTTTTTTATTATTATAACTCTCAGCAAAGTCTAATCCGTCAAGATCCGTTATTATATCTATCCTAACCGGTGAATAACCCAATTGCACGACGATTCCTTTGTTCAATAAATCTTCTTTCTTTATTCCAAGTGAAGAAAACCCGAAAGTGTTTACAACATTCATTACCTTCAGAGTATTTTCTTCATTAGAATTAATCCATATATCCAAATCACCAGTAAATCTCGGATATCCGTAAAAAGTTACTGCGTAACCGCCAACGAGAAGGTACTCAACCTTTTCTGCGTTTAACAATTGTAAGAACTCTTTGAAGTCTTTGTGGAGCATTTGTAAACTCTATATATTGTTGGCGCAAAAATTCAAGGGCATCAATTCTTTCCTGGGGTGTTTTGTCTTTCCAGAATAAGTTGTCATCATCGCGGGATTTCATATCCTTTACCGTAACTATTTTCTTAATACCAAAATCCATCCACACCCGTTAAGTTGAAATTACTATTATAATTACGACAAAATGCTATCTTAAATATTGCAGAGAATATGGCAGTTTTATACGTCCAGATTCTTTACATATTCGGCGTTTTGTTCTATAAATTCCCTTCGTGGCTCTACTTTGTCGCCCATCAGCATCTGGAATATCCTTGCAGCTTCGGTAGCGTCTTCGATTGTCACTTGCAGCAATGTCCTTGTGTCGGGATTCATCGTGGTTTCCCAGAGTTGGTCGGGATTCATTTCACCTAATCCTTTGAACCTCGAGATGACAATACCGTCTTTTGCTTCTTCGCCTACCTGTACGTCTTCGGCCCTTATGCCTTTTTTCTCGGCTATTTCTCTTCTGATTCGCGCCAGCACTTCGTTTCTTTCATTATCGTTGTAAGCATAATACTCCGATTTGCCTTTCTTGATTTTATAGAGTGGCGGCTGGGCAATATACAACTTGCCCTGGTAAATCAGTTCCTTCATATAAAGGAAGAACAAAGTCATAAGCAGTGTTCGGATATGTGAGCCGTCAACGTCGGCATCAGCCATAAGAATGATCTTGCCGTAACGGAGTTTCTCTTGTGTAAATTCCTTGCCGAAACCAGCGCCAAGGGCCGTAATAATTATCCTGATTTCCTCGCTTTCGAGTATCTTTGTTTCCCTTGCCTTCTGCACATTCAGGATTTTGCCCCTGAGCGGCAATATTGCCTGGAATCGCCTGTCGCGTCCCTGTTTAGCTGAACCACCCGCCGAATCGCCCTCCACAATATAAAGCTCTGTTTCTTCGGGATTGCGCGAAGAGCAGTCAGCAAGTTTGCCGGGTAGGGTAGAGTTTTCCAGAGCACTCTTTCTGCGAACGAGTTCCCTCGATTTGCGTGCAGCAATCCTGGCTTCGGCGGCAAGGACGGCTTTTTCGAGCACTTTGCTTGCCACTGCAGGATTCTGGTCGAGGAATATGCTAAGTTTATCATTAACAATCTGCCTTACAATACCTTCCACTTCGCCGTTGCCCAACTTTGTTTTCGTTTGGCCTTCGAACTGCGGCTCGGGCACCATAACGGAAATTATAGCGGTAAGCCCCTCGCGGAAATCATCGCCTGTCAACTGGACTTTCAGGTTCTTGTTCGAGGCTGCATAGGCGTTAAGCGTGCGCGTCAGTGCTGACCTGAAGCCCGATACATGCGTGCCGCCTTCGATAGTGTTAATATTATTTACATAAGAAAGTATGTTTTCGTTGTAACCGTTATTATACTGGAAGCATAACTTTACCTGTGTTTCAATATCCCCGCCGTTTTTGTTGTCGCCGGCTATATAGATAGGCTCGACAAGGCCGGTTACAGCATCGTCGATATATTTTACGAAGTCCACCAGGCCGCCTTCGAAGTGGAAAGATTCGTTCCTGCCGTCACGCTCATCTATTAACCTGATTGTTACCTGAGGATTCAGGAAAGCCAGTTCACGCAGCCTGTCGGCCACTTTGGAGAACCTGAACCGTGGCGCCTTAAATATTGTTTCGTCGGGATAGAACCTGATGATTGTACCGTTCTTGTCTGTATCGCCAATCGTTTCAACGGGCGTAACAGGCTTGCCGGCCATATATTTCTGGAAATACACTTTGCCTTCCCTGTGGACTGTAGCAGTCGCTACAGACGACAATGCATTAACGCAGGATACGCCTACGCCGTGCAAACCGCCTGATACTTTATAAGAGCCTTTATCGAATTTGCCTCCGGCATGTAGGGTGCACATTACAACTTCGAGTGTGGAAATCTGCTTTACAGGGTGCAGGCCAGTAGGGATACCCCTGCCGTCGTCTTCCACAGAGCATGAACCATCGCTGTGAATCATTACCGTTATATTCTTACATACTCCTGCCATAGCCTCGTCTATCGAGTTATCAACGACTTCCTGAATGAGGTGGTGCAGGCCTCGCTCGCCAACGTCGCCTATGTACATGGCAGGGCGCATCCGGACGGCCTCGAGGCCTTCCAAAACCTTGATACTGTCTTCGGTATATTCGTCGCCGTTAAAATTGGCTAATTCTTCGTTCAGTTCTAATTCTTCCATATGCTATCACATTGTTAAACTATTTAATCTACAAACTTACAAAGTTACGAAATTCCTGTGAATTTTGGGGATTTACTTTGCTTCAAAATACGAATCTTTGAATGCTGTTTCATATTACAATAGTGCATAGGCTTAAATATGATGATTATTATCGTTAAAAGGTGTTTGTTGCAGCCATACAAACATGTTGCTGATGCCTCTATATACCCAATAACTCCTTCTTTGAAATCGGCCATTATGGATTTAGCCTCGCCTAACTTATTATTTAGCCATTTTCGCCCGAAAAAACGCGATTTCGGTAAAAT